>JAITRD010000024.1 GCA_031288575.1 Treponema sp.
CCGGCGGCTTCCAGCTTCTTTACCGCCGTGGCGGTATAGGGGGATGTGAGCCCTTCTAGGAGCCTGGAACCGCAGCTTAGGGAATAACCCTTAACCGCAATATTATCCTTTACCCCAAAGGGAAGTCCCCTCAGGGCTTCCCCGGCCGGTTCCTCCCCCGGGGAACAGGCCGGCTCGCCGGGGGCAGCCTTAAATTCAATAAAAGAACCTATCTTTTTTTCCCATTCCTCAAAATAGGACAAAAAACCTTCGGGCAATACCATAATTCCTCTTTTTAACATCCCCTAAAGAACGTTGGGGACCACCACAAACCGTCCATCCCGTTCGCCCGCGTTATGAAGCATATCGGAAACTAGCCGTTCTTTGACCGCTTTGTTATCCCGCGGATCATAGGGAGGGGTATTCGGTTGATTATTCAGATTATTGCCGGAATTATCCGGCCGGAAATGCTGGGAAGTAACGGTTTGGGAGGCGCCGGACAAACCGGAAACCGGGGCCGCGTCCCCGGTTAAGCTTCCTTCGGGGAAAGCCGCCCTATCCTCGTCAGCCGCCTGCATGGCGGCAAAAAACCCGAGCATCTGCTCAAAGGCGGGAAAGGACGCGGCCAATTCCCCTTCATCCATATTAAGATGGGCAAGCTGGACCGTTTCCTTGAGATCTTCGATTTTCATGGTTGTATATTCTCACAGCCCCGCGAGGGGTGTCAAGCATACGGTATATTTATGCGCTATTATCCCCAAGTTTCCCGATTATTGTATAATTATTCTATTTAAGATCATGTAGAGCAGGGTACCCCCGAAAATGCTGATAAGGGAATTCCCCTTCCAAAGGTGGAGCAGGGCGGTAGCAGCCGAGGCGGCCAGGACCGGGAAAGCCGCCGAAGGATCTTCCTTAATGGGGAGACAAACGGCGTTAAAGGTCAGCACCGTCATGGCTACCGGGGGAACCACCCGTTCCACAAAGCTGAGAAAAGCCATGGTCCGCCCGGAAACCGGTTCCCCCCCGGCTAAAGGGCCCTTCCGGTTCCGGAAAAGGAGGAAGGGGAAGGCCCGGCAGAAAAAAATCACCGCCCCCATGACAAAGGTTAAGCCCAGGACACTGTTTATCCCTAACGGCGTCATTTTTCTTCTATATCCTTCTTTGCCCTTCCTTGCCGGGAGCCGTCAAAGATCTGGACCAGGAGAAGGGAGATGACCAGGGCGGAAAGGAGGGACAGCCTGAGGGGGAAGAAACAAACCGCCAGTACCGCCGCCGGGGCGGAAAAAACAAAGGGGGCCAGCCGGGGCAGCAGGGGAGGAGCGGCCGCGGGGCTCCCCTCCTCTGCCTGGGAAAAGTTCCGCCCCCCAAAGAACCGGCGGATCTGCTCAATCAAAAGGACCACAAAAAGGGCGGTCAGGGCAAAACCGATCCCCTCAAAATCAAAGGGAATCAGGGACCCCGCCACGGCGCCGATCACCGAACCGGCCACCCAGTAGGACTGATCCAGGAGGGCCACATAAAACATAAAACCCGCCCTCCCTTCCGGCCCGGCGGGGGGATTTTTTTCCGGCAGGGAGGAAAGAAGGGCGAAGGTTTCGTCCGACAGGGCGTAGATAAGGTAGTACCGGTAAGGGCCGGCGTTTTGGAAACCCTTGAGCAGGGAAAGGCCGTAGGCCATGTGCCGGGCATTAACCACCAGTTGTACCAGGGCGGCTTCCCAGAGGGTGGTTCCCGCGGCAAAGAGCCCCACCGCGATATACTGCCCCGCCCCGGCATACATGACCACGCTCATGATCGGGGCAAGCCACCAGGGATAGCCGGCGTCAACCAGGAGGAGCCCGAAGGCGATCCCTATAGCCATATAACCCAAAAAAACCGGGACGGAATATTTCAGGGCGTCAAAAAAAAGTCCCCGGAATTTCACCGCGCTTGTTATCTCCTGTTTCCCCTTGATATGCCGGTTTTATTTTTACCAAAACCAAAGCGCTTTGAAAATAGCCCTATATGGCAGACAGCCCGTTTCCCCTCCTTACATCCGAAAATCTTTTCCCCCCTCAAAGAGCCTGCCTTTACCGCCTCACCTATTAAACGGAACAATAAGGCCGGACGGGAGGGAAAAATCCCCAGGGGGATGCGGCAGATAGCCCGTTTCCCTCCTTACATCCGAAAATCTCTTCCCCCCTTAAAGAGTCTGCCTTTACGGCCTCGCCTATTAAACGGAACAATAAGGCCGGCTGGGAGGGAAAAATCCCCAGGGGGGACACTTGACCGAAGCTTTGCGCCATCCAACCCTCAAGGACAACGACAAAACCTCCTCGCGCAAAGCAAGCGTGGCCCCCCTGGGGGTTTTTCCCTCCCAGCCGGATATTTTTGTTACGATTCAATACTTAGCGATAAAAGTAAACGCAGGAGCCCTAGAATGTTGATTTTTTGCCATGATAGGGTTACTTTGAAAAAACAAAGCGGAGGAAATAGCTATATGAAAAAAGGTTTAGGAAGGGAAATGCCGGGCACATTCCTTCCGGCGCCGTCATGGTAGCGGGCTTTACCCTTACCCCGGAAGAAGAGGCGGCTCTTCTTGCGGATGCCCGGGAGAGCATTGCCGCTACGTTAGAAAACCGGCTGCCCTCCTACCAGCGGAACGGGGAACTGAAACAGGCGGTCAGGGAGGGGCGGTCTGTCCTGGATAAACCCCGCGGGGCCTTTGTTACCATCCATGCCGGCGGGGATCTCCGGGGGTGTATCGGCAGGATGGGCGCCTCGGATGCCCTGGAAAAAACGGTCCGCGCCATGGCGATCGAAGCGGCCTTCGGGGATCCCCGGTTTCCGCCCCTTAGCCGGGAAGAATTCTCCCGCTGCCGTTTGGAAATATCCGTCCTCTCCCCCCTGAAACCCTGCGACGATCCCCGGTCCGTAAGGCTGGGGGTTCACGGCCTCTACCTCATCCACCGGGGCCGGTCCGGGGTGCTTCTCCCCCAGGTAGCGGTCGAACAAGGCTGGGACCTGGATGCCTACCTGGATTATATCTGCCTCAAGGCGGGACTTCCCCCCGGTTCTTACCAAGAGCCGGGAGCCCGTTTGTATACTTTTACGGCGATTGTATTCGGGGAAGAATAGGACAGGCTCTAAAATCCCCCTTTTACCGGAAGATAATCCAGAGTAGTATCAAAGCATGGAACGTTTTTTATTCGACTTTTTTACTCCCGGTATTGCCAAAAAAGCGGGCTTTATTGAAAAAATCTTTAACGGAAAAAGGGTGTCCGGGGAAGAGATGTCCCTTGAAGAAGGGGCTCCTCCGGCGGCGGCTTCCCAGGAAAACCCCCTGGTCACGGGGCTGGAATACGATTCCCGTAGGGTTATGCCGGGGGACCTCTATTTTGCCCTGCCGGGGCAGCATACGGACGGCCATGTTTTTATCCCCAAGGCAATCCGGGGAGGAGCCCTGGTGATTGTCCATCAAAGGGAACTTTCCCAATATCAGGACGGGGTGGTATATATCCGGGTAAGGGATTCCCGTTTTGCCATGTCGCCGGTATCCCATGGATTTTACGATTTTCCCTCGTCCCGCCTGGCCCTGATTGGGGTTACCGGAACGGAAGGGAAAAGCACCACCGTCTACCTGATTTATCAGCTCCTCTGCCTGGCGGGTAAAAAGGCGGGCTTTATCTCCACGGTACAGCACGGCGACGGCCTTATGGAATATGCAAACCCGGAACACCAAACCACCCCGGAGGCAACGGTTATTCATAAACTGCTTTGGGATATGCAGGACAACGGCGCGGGATACGCGGTGGTGGAGGCCAGCTCCCACGGCCTGTCAAGCCGGACCAACCGCCTCGGGGATGTCATCTTTGACGTGGGGGTTATGACCAATGTGACCCATGAGCATCTGGAATTCCACGGAAGCTGGAAACAAT
Source organism: Treponema sp. (assembly GCA_031288575.1). Taxonomy (GTDB): domain Bacteria; phylum Spirochaetota; class Spirochaetia; order Treponematales; family Breznakiellaceae; genus JAITRD01. The sequence continues at coordinate 3,897 of JAITRD010000024.1, forward strand.
ACCGGGACGATAAGGCCAATCTTTTCCGTTCCCTGGACCGGGATCAGATGGGGCATATCAAGGTGCTCAAAAAGAAGGACGGCGCCGGCGGAAATTCGGCAAAACCCGCGGCGGTTCCCTCCTTCGGGGTGGTGAACGCCGACGATCCCAGCGCGGCCTATTTCGCCGCCGTTACCAAGCATAAAACCTATACGTACAGTACCCGGGGAGCCGACGCGGACCTTTCCCTCCGCAGCATTTCCAGCGGGCTGCTGGGAAACTGGTACGAAGTCCTGATCCGGGAAACCGGGGAACAGGCGGATATCCGGGATCAGCTCCCCGGGGCCTTTAACGCGGGAAATGTCTTAGCCAGCCTTCTTACCGTCTCGGTGCTCCTCTCAATCCCGGTGAAAAAACTCATTCCCCTGGTGACATGGCTCAAGCCCGTCCGGGGCCGGATGACGGCGATCCGGCAGGGGCAGCCCTTTGATGTTTTAGTGGATTATGCCCATACCCCCTCATCCTTTGAAACGATTTTTCCGCCCCTCCGGGAAAGGGCGGACCAGGGCGGGGGCCGGATCATCAGCCTTTTCGGTTCCGCCGGGGAGCGGGACACCAAAAAACGGAGCGAGCAGGGCCGGATCGCCGGGGAATGGTCGGATCTGGTTATCCTCACCGATGAAGATCCCCGGGGGGAAAAACCCGAGGATATCCTGGAAGAAATAGCCCGGGGCTGTCCCGGGAAAAAGAGGGAGGAGGAGCTTTTTTTGATCCCCGACCGGCCTGACGCCATTAGAAAGGCCTTTTCCCTGGCCCGGCCGGGGGATCTGGTCCTGCTCCTGGGAAAGGGCCATGAAAATTCGATCATCTATGCGTTCCGGACAAAACCCTATGACGAGATCCGGGAGGCGGAAAAAGCCCTGGCGGAAATGGGTTACGGGGAAGGCCCCGCAAAATGAGCCCCTTGCATACGCCTAAATTTGACCCGCAAAATTCTGTGTAATTCCCGCAGGGGAGGTGAAAATGCCGGGAAAAATGCTTGTAGAGCCCGCCTCCGCTATCTTCAATATGCTTCGGCGGGGAATTCCGTGGACCTGCTTGCAGGTCCCTGTTTTTCCCGGCCTTTCCCCCTCCCCTGCGGGTTTGCCCAGGCAAAGCAGGTCAAATTTAGCCTGAAAGGGGATAACGGTACTCGGATAATAAATTTCCCGCCTGAATTGTGGGTCAAGTTTAAGTCCTTAGGATAGGGTATAGATGATGAAAAGGCCGGTTTATTGTCTTTTATGGTTCCTGGCCATTTTAGGAACCGGCTGTGTCCGAAAAGAGGCTGCCGCCGCGGGGCCAGCGGCAATTAAGATTGGGGTATCGGTGCCCCAGGGCGGAAAGGGCTGGATCGGCGCCCTTAGCCGGTGGGCCCTTCAGGAAGCGGAAGCGGCGGAGACCGCCGGGGACGGCGCCCTTGATTTGCAGGTTTTAACCGCCGCCGACATCCTTTCCCAGATCCGCCAGGTAGAAGATTTGACCCTTTGGGGGATGAGGTACCTGGTAATATTTCCCGGCGAACCGGAGATCCTGACCCCCATAATAAAAACGGTTTATGCCCGGGGGATACAGGTTGTGGTGGTGGAACAGCCGCTTACGGACAGTTCCTTCGGCTATATCCATCTCCGGGGAGATTATTCTGAAATGGGCCGCCTGAGCGGGCTGTGGCTTGCCCAGGAAATGAAGGCCGCGGGGCTGACCAACTACGCGGTCCTGGGAAATTTTCCCGATCCGGCCGACCGGGAGCGGGCAAGCGCCTTTTTTGCCGAAATGAACCGGGAAATATCCCTGGTGAACCTTCCCGGCAGCCACCGGTACGGGTACGCCCGGGGATCCCCCCAGCAGGGACGCCGCCTGGTCCAGGCGTACTTCCGCCAGTATCCCAAAATTGACGCCCTTTATTGCCAGGACGACGAGATACTTCCCGGAGTCCTTGAGGCGGTTCGGGACGCCCGAAGAAGGGATGTCAAATTTATCTTTGGCGGGGGCGGTTCCAGGGCGGTATTGCGGATGATTATAAATAACGATTCCCCGGTCCGGGCCACGGCCCTGTATTATCCGCCCCTCATAAGGGAAGGGATCCGTTATACCGCGGAGGCGGCCAAAACCGGAACCTTTCCCCAATCCCGGACGCCGGTTCCGGTGGTTATCCCCCCGACCCTTATCGACATATTCAATGCGGAGGCCTATTACGAGGCGGATTCCCCTTATTAAAAAATTTCCGCTTTCTAAAAAAAGCCCCTCCTTCCGTGTTGCCTTTACCGGAGACTCTTTGTTATATTGATGTTAACGACCGGTCGGTAACAAATTTTCCCGCCGGCGGGGTTTGCCGATGACAAAGGACGAAATAATCAAAACCGCCTTCCGGGTATGGGGGCGGGAACTGTATTTAACCACCAGCCTCACCAAAATCGCCGCCGCATTGGGGGTGAGCAAACCCGCCTTGTACCGCCATTTTAAAAACAAGCAAACCCTCCTGAACGCCATGGAGGAGGCCTTTTTTACGGATTATGCCTCCTTTATAAAACCCGGTTATGAGGCGGCCCTAAAGGCCGGAACCATCCGGGAACGTTTTCTTATCATGATGCGGGCCATAGTGGAGTATTATGCCCGGAACGAGGAAACCTTCATTTTTTCCCTGATCCGGCTTTACGACAACCGGGAAACCGGAAAGATGGGGGAACAACTGCGCCGCCGGGGGATAGATATGGGGAAGCTTCTGATAAACGGGGAGGACCTGGATTCCCGCCCGCCCCTGTTCCAGTTTATCAGCATTACCCTTATCTTCTGGGTGGCGGTTTTTCACAAGCATTTTTCCGGGAACCTGCCCGGGGAAGCTCCGGCGGAAGGGGATATCGAAAACCTGATAAATTTCCTGGAAAACAGAATTTTAACCGGCCTGGGTTTACCATGGGACGCGGTGGAGGCCATAGATTGTGGGGAATTGGAAAAGGGGCTGCGCCGTGATTTTTTTGACGCCATTGAGGACGGGGGGCTCTTAAAGGCCGTCGCCGCCGCGGTAGCCGAGGCGGGGCCCTGGAAGGCTTCTATGGATATGGTTGCCCGCCGTTCGGGGCTCTCCAAAAGCGGCCTTTACGCCCATTTTAAAAACAAACA
>JAITRD010000036.1 GCA_031288575.1 Treponema sp.
GGGTTGGACACATAGCTGCGGTGTTCCCTGGCCGTGTTGGTTCCCACAAGATAGGTAAAATAATCGCGGGTGTTCACGAGATTCGGTGCCGCGGCGGGATTGGCGTTGTCCCCGGTGACGAGGCCTCCCAGGGCGGGGTTCCCCGGATTGTCGGAGCGGTAGTAACTGCCGTCGGGATTAGCGTACAGATAGGTGTGGATGCTGTAGCTCCGGGCAAGCTCCGCCCCCAGCGGGTCCAGGGCCCGCTTCTTTTCCGGCCAGGTCATTTCCGCCAGGCCGGGAAAGAAGGACGCCGATTCCACGAGGCCGGCCTTCCGCTCAAAGAAGGCTTTTATCTCCCCGGCGGCGATGACGGAATATTCCGCAAGAAAGCCCTGGGCGCTTTGCCGGATGGCGTTGCTCGATTGCAGCAAAATTGTTCCCATCCCCGCGAGAAAAGGAATTATAGAAATAAGAACAAAAATGATGATCAGTCTTTTACGCAATTTCATAATCCACAGCTCCTTCAACTGCAACAAAGAGAAAACAGGCCGGCAAAAACCGTGCCGGCCCCCCTTACTACCCCTTGGCCCCCCCGGTTTTGAAGAGGGCAACCCCCTGAACTAAAATGTCAATATTGTTCCGGTTCCGGCCGCTTAATTCATTCACCCGGTTTACGGCGATGTTGATTTGCTCCGCGCCGCTTGCCATCTCGCTCATGCCGTGGGTGATTTCCTTGGTTTCCAATTCAAGGCTTTTGCTTCCCTGAATAACTTCCTCGCTGCCCTGCAAAATCCCCTCTGATTCGCTTTTTACCTGCTGGGCGGTGTCGTTAAGCCGGCTGATGGCCTCCAGGATCTGCTTGCTGCCGGCTCCCTGTTCTTCCATGGCGAGGCGGATATTTGTCTCCTCCTCGGACACGATTTTAACACCCTGGTCGATAGCCTCAAATTTGTTAAGCACGTTGCTGGTAGAATAGGTAATCTTATCAATAGAGCCTTTTATCTTCTTGAGTACCGCGCCGATGGTTTTTGACTGTTTGCTGGAGCTTTCGGCAAGTTTGCGGATTTCATCGGCAACAACGGCGAAACCCCTGCCCGCTTCCCCGGCATGGGCCGCCTCAATGGCGGCGTTCATCGACAAAAGGTTGGTCTGGCTGGCGATATTCTCCATCACCGCGTTGATTTCCAGCAGCCCCTCGGATTCCCGGGCTATTTCCTGGATATCGGCGGACACGCCCTGCAGGCCCGCGCGGCCCACTTCGGAGGCTTCGATAAGGTCCTTCACGTTATCCGCGTTTTTGATAAGGGTCCGGGTAACGGACTGGATGTTGGCCAGCATTTCCTCAATGGCGCTGGAGGACTGGTTCACGTTGATGTTCTGGTTTTCCACATGGCTGTTGAGTTTGTTTATATTTACGGTGATCTGCTGCATGGTGATGTTGGTCTCGGTGACGTTGGCATTTTGGTGAACCACCCGGTTCTTGATATTCTGGATAGTGGCGGCTATCTCATTGATCGCCGCGGCGGTTTCGGCCATGTTGGCAGCCAGCTCGCTGCCGATTTCAAGGAGGCTTGCGGCTTGTTCTTTGATGGTTATCACAATGCTTCTAATTTTTTCCAGGGTCAGGTTAAAATAATGGGCCAAGCCGCCGATTTCATCCTTGGAGCCGATGTTAATTGTTCTGGTTAAGTCCCCCTCCCCGCCGGAGATGTCTTCGAGGGTATGGGATACGACGAGGATGGGCCTGACAATGGAACGGGCGATAAGCAGGGCCGCCAGGATGCCGAAGGCCATAAAAAAGCCCACGCAGATGAACATCGCATTGCGCATGGCGTCAAGCTCATGGAGCAGCATCTGTTCTTCTACCATGGCGACCAGGGTCATGTCAAATCCCGGCACCGGCGAAAAGCCGATAACCATATTCTTCCCTTCAACGTTATGCCGCAGGGAACCGTCTTTTTCCTTGAGGATAGTCTGCATCGTCTCCGCCATGGTGGCATAGCGGGAATCGGTTTTTGCCGCTTCAATGGCGGAAAAGGACAACATCACCAAATTTGTGTCCCGGTGGGCAATAATAATGCCGGCACTGTTGATCAAATAGGCAAAACCGCCGTTCCGGGTCCCTATGTTTTTTACAATATCGCTGAACTGGGTCGCGTTATTCCGGGCAAGGAGCCCCCCTGCCACGGTTCCGTTTGCCATGATGGGAACCACATAGTTGATAATGGGGTAGGGGGTGGTGACGGCGCCGGCGCCGCCGACAATGATGTCCGAAACCGACTGTTCCCCCCGAAGCCCCCTTTGCACGTACTCCCGGGCGGAAAGATTGGGGGCCTGCCCGCCCTTCAGGTGGGGGGCGCTTCCGTCGGGAAAGACGATAGCGAAGTCATCCGCGCCGGTACGGCCGATTTCGTTTATCAGCGCCGCCTTTTGGGTTTCAAAGTCCATGGAACGCACGTCCCGCTGGTTTGCCAGTTCCTGAAGGGTATTCAGCCGGGAATGGATGGTTTCCGCCACCAGGGCCGCCGCGATTTCCGCCTGGCTGAGCATGGAGGCTTCCGCGTCCCGTTTCACTACGGCGGTGGCAATGGTTACGGCGAGGATCCCCAGGCTGAGAGAAACCACCAATACGACCAGGCTAATGAACATAACAATACGTTTAGCAATGGTCATCGTTAGCCCCCTTCCATTTCCTAAAAAATTTTTTTTTCACAAATAACTCCTCCGCATATTGTTGTTTTTAAATACGTGCGCATATTTTAATTGAGGCTGTTCCAAAACCAGCCAAATTTAATGCCCCTGAATCGAAAGCCGCTGGACTTCCGCTCCGGCTTCCTGGGAAATTTGCAGGATATATATCTTAGTAAACCCGTCGGTTAAAAGAAAGGTGAAATAATGAGAGATAACGCCGATTTTTTATATTTCACGACAAACGCCTTCCGGCTAAATTTGTTCCCCTGCCCATTTCCATTCCTCCTCCATCCGGCAGCCCTTAATAATATGCAGCAGCAACTTAATCAATGATAAAGAAGATAATTTTAGTTTAAATAATATTCCATAAATAATCAAATTTACCCGGAATTTCTTCATATACTTATAGCATGGAAACGATACGAAACAGCGCTACCAAAACCTTCGGCATCCTCACCGCGGGGGGGGACTGCCCGGGGCTTAACGCGGCGATCCGGGGGGTTTGCCGGGCCGCCTACGACCGTTACGGAATGACCATTGTCGGCATTGCCAACGGATACCGGGGGCTTATTGACGGGGATTCCCGCTTCCTTAAGCCCGAAGATTTTTCCGGCATCCTTACCCGGGGGGGGACCATCCTGGGGACGAGCCGGGAAAAGCCCTTTAAGGCCCCCGCCGGGGATGAGGACGCCCTGGGGGAGGTGGCGGCGATTAAGGAAAATTACCGCAAGCTCCGCCTGGACTGCCTGGT
>JAITRD010000051.1 GCA_031288575.1 Treponema sp.
ATTGCGCCTTTGTGTTTTCCGCCCTGGAGATAGGGAAAGAGGAACTCCGGGCCCTGGAAGAAGCCTATGCCGCTGCGGGCATTCCGGTGATCTCCAATGCCTCGGCCCACCGGTGGACAGCGGATGTGCCCGTGCTGATCGCCGAGGTGAATCCCCACCACGCGGATATCATCCCCGCCCAGCGGAAAGCCCGGGGCTGGGACCGGGGTTTTATCGCGGTAAAACCGAACTGTTCCATCCAAAGCTACATGACCCCGGTGTATGCCCTGGGGAAGGCCGGTTTCCCGGTCGAGCGGATCATCGTCAGCACCCTCCAGGCGGTTTCCGGGGCGGGGTATCCGGGGGTGCCAAGCTGGGACATGATCGACAATGTGGTTCCCTATATCGGGGGGGAGGAGGAAAAGTCCGAGGAGGAGCCCCTCAAGATCCTGGGGACCATCAAAGACGGGGCGATCGAAAAGGCCCCCCTTCCCAAAATCAGCGCCCACTGCAACCGGGTGCCCGTGACGGACGGCCATACCGCCTGTGTTAGCCTGGAATTCGGCTCCCGCAAGCCCTCCCTGGAGGAGGTGAAAAACATCTGGTCCTCCTTTACCGCCCTGCCCCAGGAACTGGACCTTCCCATGGCGCCCAAGCGGCCCATTATTGTCCGGGAAGAAAAGGACCGGCCCCAGCCCCGGAAAGACCGGGACGCGGACAAGGCTATGGCCGTAACCGTGGGCCGTCTGCGGCCCTGCCCGGTCTTCGATCTCCGTTTCGTGGGGCTTTCCCATAACACCGTCCGGGGCGCCGCCGGCGGGGGAATTCTGAACGCGGAACTGCTGAAAGCAAAGGGGTATATTGCTTTATGAGCGCCAAAACCTTCCCTTTAACAAAACCTGAACTGGAGGAGCTAACCCGTTCCTATCCTACCCCCTTTTACCTCTACGACGAGGGGGCCATACGCCAAAACGCCGAAAGGATAATCCGGGCCTTTTCCCGGTTTCCCGCCTTTAAAAAATATTTTGCCGTCAAGGCCCTGCCCAATCCCTTTATCCTGAAAATCCTGGCCCGGGAGGGATTCGGCGCGGACTGTTCCAGCTACCCCGAATTGATCCTGGCGGATATGGCCGGGATGAAGGGGGAGGATGTGATGTTTACCTCCAACGAAACCCCCTTGAGGGAATACGAGGCCGCCCGGGATTTGGGGGTGATCATCAACCTGGATGATTTTACCCATATTGATTTTATCGAAAAACATATCGGCATCCCGGAAATCATCTCCTGCCGGTACAATCCCGGCCCCCTGAAGGAGGGAAACGCCATTATCGGCAAGCCCGAGGAGGCGAAATACGGCTTTACCCGGGAACAGCTTTTCCGGGGCTTTTGCCTGCTCCGGGATAGGGGGGCAAAACGTTTTGCCCTCCATACCATGGTGGCCTCCAACGAGCTTAACCCCGAGTACCATATTGAAACCGCCCGGCTCCTCTTTGAACTGGCGGCGGCGATAAAAAAAGAGACCGGAATCTCCCTGGAATTTGTCAACCTCGGGGGCGGGGTGGGGATACCCTACAGGCCGGAACAGGAGGCCCTGGATTATGAATACCTGGCCGGGGGGATCCAAAGGGCCTATGAAGAAATCGTGGTTCCCGCGGGGCTGGATCCCCTGGGGATCCGCACCGAATGGGGCCGGGTTGTTACCGGGCCCTACGGCTGGCTGGTAGCCCGGGCCATCCACCGGAAAAGCATCTACCGGGAATATATCGGCCTTGACGCCAGCATGGCGGACCTGATGCGGCCCGCCCTCTACGGGGCCTACCACCACATTACCGTGGCGGGGAAGGAAGGGCTCCCCCCCACCGAAACCTACGACGTGGTGGGCGGGCTCTGCGAAAACAACGATAAATTCGCGATCCAGCGGAAACTGCCAAAGATGGATCCCGGGGATTTGGTGATTATCCACGACGCCGGGGCCCACGGCAGGGCCATGGGTTTTAACTACAACGGAAAACTCCGCTGCGGGGAACTGCTCCTGCGGCCGGATAAGTCGGTGGTGATGATCCGCCGGGCCGAAAGGCTTGATGATTATCTGGCGACACTGGACACCGCGGCCCTGGGCAATTTTCCGGTATCATAGGGACGGGCCGGCGGCCTGTCATAAAAAAAATAGGAGTCTAAGATGATTAAACGCAACCCCTGTATCGTTAATATCAAGGCAGGGTACCTCTTCCCGGAAATCGGCAAACGCCGCCGGGAATATGCCGCGGCCCATCCGGGGGTAAAGATAATCAGCCTGGGGGTGGGGAACACCACGGAGCCCATTTTACCCCATATAAACCGGGGGCTTACCGAGGGGGCCCGGCGGCTGGGGACCGCGGAGGGTTATTCCGGTTATGCCGACGAGGGTTTTGAGAGCCTCCGGGAGCGGATCTCCGAGGTGTTTTACCGGGGGCAGTTCGCCAAGGAGGAGGTCTTTATCTCCGACGGGGCCAAATGCGACATCGGCCGGCTCCAGCTCCTTTTCGGCGCCGGAACCAAGGTGGCGGTGCAGGATCCCTCCTACCCGGTTTATGTGGACGGGTCGGTCCTTATCGGCGCCGCCGGGGCCTGGGCCGGGACCGGTTACGAGGGGATCCGCTACCTCCCCTGTACCGCGGAGAATGGCTACTTCCCGGATTTGGCCGGGCTGCCCCAAAACGGGCTTTTTTATTTCTGTTCCCCCAATAACCCCACCGGCGCGGTGGCCAGCCGGGCCCAGCTCAAGGCCCTGGTAGAGGCCGCCCGGGACAAGGGCTCGATCATCATCTTTGACGCGGCCTACGCCGAATATATCCGGGACCCGGAATTGCCGAAATCCATCTTTGAAAT
>JAITRD010000057.1 GCA_031288575.1 Treponema sp.
CTCTTCGAGATGGACGCCATCGCCGCCTGCTACATCGGCGGGGTTTCCGCCTCCGGCGGCATCGGGACGGTGGTGGGGGTCATTGTCGGCGGCTTGGTCATGTCCGCCATCAATAACGGTATGTCCCTGATGAACCTGGGAACCCACTACCAGTACGTGGTCAAGGCCCTGATCCTCCTTCTGGCGGTGTTCTACGACATCTACACCCGCCGCAAGGCCGGCCTGGGCTGATTTTCTCCAAAGGGCTCCTCACGCCGGGGAGCCCCGTTTTATCTTCCCCGCCTTCCCGGACTCAATTGACAAAATATGACGGTATTATAAATTTCCTATCGAACGAGCCTCCCCCAAATAGGGCAACGCTTAGGATACCCCGGAGTTCTACTCCGGGGAGGCTCATGAATTTGTCTTAACCTAGAAAACATAAACCGTTATCCCCTTTCAGGCTAAATTTGACCCCTACTCCGGCATGGCTCATTTGTGGTACATATAGTTTATGTCAATAGAACAGGTTGGAATCTATCTAAAGGCCTGGAACCGGGATAGGGATATCATCGAACTGGAGGCTTCCACCGCCACGGTTGCCGAGGCTGCGGCGGCCCTGGGGGTTATCCCCGCCAGGATTGCCAAAAGCATATCCCTCAAGGACGGAGACGGCGCCATAGTGGTGGTAGCCGCCGGGGATATGAAACTGGACAACCGTAAGTATAAGGACCGGTTCGGCGTCAAGGCGCGGATGCTGTCCCCTGATGAGGCCCGGCAGATTACCGGCCATGCCGTAGGCGGGGTTTGTCCCTTTGCTTTGCCCCCGGAGGTTCGGGTCTACCTGGACGTTTCCCTGAAACGTTTTGACACGGTGTTTCCCGCCTGCGGAAGCGCCAATTCCGCCATCGAGCTTACCCCGGACGAACTTCATGAATATTCGCAAAACGCCGCCTGGGTGGATGTTTGTGCGCCGGTAAACGCCGGCTGAATGTTTCACGTGAAACATTTCCGGCGCTACTCCTCAGGGGAAAAGCGCCGGTTTGCCTTTTTCACGCTCCGGCTGTGTTTTGATTGGAGCCGTTTTTCCCGGGACGCTTTGGTGGGATTAGTGGGCCGGCGGGGACGGGGGAGCCGGGCTGCGGCGGCGATCAGGGCTTCCGTCCGGGAGAAAGCCCGTTCCTGGTTGATCCTTTGGGAACGTTCCTCATCGGAAGAAATTACCAGTTCGTTCTCCCCGGTAAGCCGGCTGGTTAAGGCCGTTTTCAGGCGGAGCTGTTCCGCTTCGGAAAGGCCCGACAAATCCCCCGGCTTGATCCGCAGGGTAACCTTGGTGCTTACCTTGTTGACCTTTTGCCCCCCGGGGCCGCCGGACCGGGAATAGCTCAAGGCCGCCTTTTCGTGAATAGACCGGCGCAGTTCCGCTAGATTCATGGCGGCGTCTTAATTATTTCCCGGCTTCCCGTTTCAAATCCGCCGTCTTATCGGTCTGTTCCCAGGGGAATTCGGCCCGGCCGAAATGCCCGTAGGAGGCGGTTTTTTGGTAGATAGGGCGGCGGAGGTTCAGGGTCTTGATGATCCCCGCGGGGCTTAGGTCGAAGATTTTGAGGACCGCTTCTTCAATGCGTTTTTCCGGGATCAGGGCGGTGCCAAAGGTGTCTACCATTACCGAGACCGGGAAAGGAACGCCGATGGCGTAGGCAAGTTCTACCTCGCAGCGTTCCGCCAAACCCGCGGCGACGATGTTTTTCGCCACATAGCGGGCAATATAAGCGGCGGATCTGTCCACCTTGGTGGGGTCCTTGCCGGAGAAAGCGCCGCCCCCGTGGCGGCTCATGCCGCCATAGGTGTCCACGATGATCTTCCGCCCCGTAAGGCCCGTATCCCCGAAGGGACCGCCCACCACAAAACGTCCTGTGGGATTGATGTAATATTTGGTTTTTTCATCCAAAAGGCCGGAGGGTTCCAGGATGGGTTTGACGATGCGACTTATTATCCCCTCCTTAATATCTTCATAGGAGATATCCGGGTCATGCTGATGGGATACCACCACGGCGTCTATCCTAATCGGTTTATGCCCCTCGTATTCCACCGTAACCTGGCTTTTAGCGTCGGGCCGGAGCCATTTGACCGCCTTGCTTTTCCGCAATTCCGCGGCTTTAAGCAGGAGCTTATGGGCCAGGGTAATGGGCAGCGGCATAAGTTCCTGGGTTTCGTTGCAGGCAAAACCAAACATCATCCCCTGATCCCCGGCCCCCTGCTGGCCCTTGTATTCTTCCAAACCGATCCCGGAAACCCCCTGGCTGATGTCCGGGGACTGGCTGTGGATCATGTCCAGCACCGCCATGGACTGGTAATCCAGGCCGTAGGCGGGCTCCGTGTATCCCACGTTTTTTGCCACCTCCCGGACGATGCTTTGGAAATCCACGAAGGTTTGGGTGGTTATTTCGCCGCCGATAAGCACCATGGCGGTGGACGCAAAGGTCTCACAGGCGACCCGGCTTTGGGGATCATCCTTAAGGCATGCGTCCAGGATGGCGTCGGAAATCTGATCGCAAAGTTTATCCGGATGGCCTTCGCTCACCGATTCGGAAGTAAAAAAGTAACGGTGTAAATCCATTTATGGTAACTCCTTTTATAAGTTGGATTCCTTCTCGTTTTGCCCCTTTTTGAAGGCAATCCGTTTAGATCGATTCGGTCAGGGTGATTAACTCCCTCCGTGTTTTCGGCGCCCACCGGCTGGTTTTTTTTGCGTAAACGTCGGCCATATCACGCAGCAGGGCCTTGATGTTCTTCCGGGCTTCCTCATCAGCAAGGTTGCTTTGCAAATCCGGAATTAGGAGCTTCATGCCCGGGATAATTAAATCCGGATCGCGGATCACGTCTTTTGATGCCACGGCGATAAGGGGAAAAAAATAGCCGTTATTACGGCCGTAAAATTTAGTGGCGATTTTGGACGCGGTGTCATTTCTTACTACGGTATAAACGCGGGCCTCTTTAAGGATAATATTTGACTGATAGGTTTCATAAATCTTGCCAAAGGCACTGCTAAAATAATCCTGGGAAGTTTGTTCTTCCGTTTTTTTTTCTTCCGGCGCTTGTTGTTCTGGCTCTGTCCGCAATTCAGGTTCCGGTTCAGCGACCGGCGCCGATGCACAGGAAAAGACTAAAAACACTACAAAAACCATCGGGATACTAAAAAATAATTTCTTCATAAAATTCCTTTTATAAATGAGCTTTTTTCAAGACCCGGTTAGCGCGGACCTTCGTTCAATGGAAAAAGCTTTTCGAAAAACCGGTCAAAGCGGACTAAAGCCCGCGGACTAAAATCCGGCCGGGGTTTTCTATTAAATCTAATTAAAATATAGTCGATTTTGCCTGCAATACAAGCGAAGCCTTTGCGGACAACGGCGAAGCTAAGGCTCTTGCCGCGGGGAGGCTCATTCGAGATCCAGATTCAAACCCATGATCTTGTCCACCGGCAGGGAAAAAATAATCCCCCCCGCCTCGCTGGTAATGCCATAGGCCTGGCTTATCGCCTGCATAATAGGGGCTTTTTTATCCCGGCTGGTAACGATAATAATAATTTCCCTTTCATCCTGTACCGAAACGCCGAAAAA
>JAITRD010000097.1 GCA_031288575.1 Treponema sp.
AGGCATTAGCCGAAGAGGCGTTAAGTGCATAACCGGGCCGGGAGCGGTCAGGGGAAATTCTGAAAAAAAATAACAGATTTCCCTTGACATAAAACATAGGAGCGGGTTCTTTGCCCCCCCGGCAACGGTATCAACTGAGAGTAAAGGATGAAGGGGGGCGCAGCGTCAAAAAAGGCCCGCCTATGGCAGATTTTTTGACATTTTGGAATTAACGGCGCTCCCCCTTCTTATCTTGTTGTTTAGAATAGTTAATTTAGAATTGCGGTAAAGTTTTCGGCTTGTTTTTTCTCGTAATATCCGGTAGCATATATAAAAATTTAAATGAAAATAATATCCCAATCCCTTCTGTTTGCCCTTCCGGTTTTTGGGGCGGCAATTATCATCCTGGGGGCGCTGACGCTGTTTTCAGGTTGTTATACCCTCAAGCAGGGGGTTACCATGCTGGGGTACCTGAGCCGGGCGGTGCCGCTCAAGGACCTGGAAGACAGCCCCGGCGTTCCCCCTGAGGTTCAAGGGGAAAACCGCCTTTTTGCGGAAAGAATCCGGGATATCCGGCGCTTTGCCGTGGAAGAGCTGGGCCTGCGGGAGTCCGCCAATTATACCAAATATGTTGATTTAAAGCAGGACCACCTGGCCGCGGTGGTCTCCGCTTCCGCCAAGGATTCCTTCAGCCGTTATGAGTGGTGGTTTCCGGTGGTCGGCAGGGTTCCCTATAAGGGTTTTTTTGACCCCGCCGATGCCCGGAAGGAGGCGGAAAAATTGCGGAAAAAGGGCCTGGACGTGTGGGTCCGGGGGGTAGATGCCTTCAGCACCCTGGGCTGGTTTCAGGATCCCCTCTATTCCTATATGCGGGCCTATCCGGTGGACCGCCTGGCGGACCTTATCATCCACGAAACCCTCCACGCCACGGTGTATCTAAAAAGTTTTTCCCAATTTAACGAGGAGCTGGCGGAATTTGTCGGCTCCGAAGGGGCCCGGCTTTATATCGAAAAAACCTTCGGCCCGGACTCGCCGGAGTACCGGCGCATCGGCGATTCGGCGGCGGATAGCGCCGTCTTTCTGGATTTTATCCGGGGGCTCATTGCGGAATTGGAGGCGGTGTATCAAAGCGGCATAAGCGGGGAAGAAAAATTACGCCGGAAGGAAGAAATTATTGCCGCGGCCAAGAAGGGCTTTGAAGAAAGCTACAACGAAAGGTACCTGGGCAAAAGCTACCAGGGTTTTTCCAAACTAGCGGTGAATAACGCCTACCTTGAGCTTTACCGGCTCTATTACGCGGAGGATAGTTTTTTTCAGGATCTTTATGAGCGTTCGGGCCGGGACCTGCCCCGGTTTATCGCCGCCGCAAAAACCATAAAAGCCAAGGGCAACCCCCGGCTTCAACTGGAACAAGCCTTAACGGGAAAGCCGTAACCGGCTTTCCAATTAAATTTCACTAAAGCCTTTTTTAATTAATCCGATATTTATAAATGAATCCTGGTAAAAGACCGCGGACCCGTTGGGAACCCGCGATCGGCAACCCGGAGCGGAATTCAGGATTTTCGGATCCCGGGTTCCCCCTCACCCTTCCGGAAACGGGTGGGTCGAGGGTTAGAAGTTTTTCTGACAGAAAAACTTCATGGCACAATTTCCATACAATAACGCGGGGCATCGTTGATGCTTTGTGTTATTTAGTAAGGATCGAAAGACACAGGGTCTTAAGATCCACGGCAAGGATGCCGCGGCGTTTGAAATTACCCATGGCGGGCGCCATAAAATGGTTACTGCCATCAAAAAGCAGGGATAATTTAACGCCGAAAAAGCCAAAGGAGTGTATATGGTTATTAATCACAACCTAAGTGCGATGTTTGCCGACAGGTCCCTCAAAGTCACCCAGACATATCTGGATAAGAACATGGAGAAACTGTCGAGCGGACTACGCATTAACCGTGCCGGTGATGATGCGTCCGGGCTCGCCGTTTCCGAAAAATTGCGCAGCCAGATCCGGGGTTTGAATATGGCATCATTTAATGCCCAGAATGGTATTTCATTCATTCAAACTACGGAAGGGTTTCTCCAGGAGACTCAGGACATCATGCAGCGCATCCGTGAGCTGGCCGTGCAATCGGCTAACGGTATTTATACCGCCGAAGACCGGATGTATATCCAGATTGAAGTCTCCGCCTTAATTGACGAAGTAGATCGGATTGCGTCCCACGCTCAGTTTAACGGTATGAATATGCTTACCGGACGGTTCAGCCGTATAGGCGGCGAAAATGTGGTTACCGCTTCTATGTGGCTCCATATCGGGGCAAATATAGATCAGCGGGAGCAAGTGTTTATCGGCACCATGACTGCCAAGGGTCTCGGGATCCGCAATGTTGGTGACGATACTATTCTTTCATTGTCCGAACCGGACAATGCTAACCGTGCCATTGCAACCCTCGATGAAGCGCTGAAAAGGATCAGCAAACAAAGATCCGATCTTGGCGCCTACCAGAACCGTCTGGAACATGCTGTCCGCGGCATCGACATTGGAGCCGAAAATCTGCAAGCCTCCGAATCCCGCATTCGGGATACCAACATGGCGAACGAGATGGTTACTTATACCAAGAACCAGATCCTCAACCAAGCCGGAACCGCAATGCTGGCACAGGCCAATCAGAAAGGGCAGACAGTACTCCAGCTTCTGCAGTAGTTTTATTACCGGCTTATGCCGCCTGAATGACGGGCTTATGTTCAGGCGCGATATAAAAGGCGGCAAAGGCCGGGAGTACGGCTATTGCAGACGTTTCCGGAGTTTCTCTTTTGAGAGACTCCTAAACAAAACCGCAATGCGGTTTTGTTGGGAAGGCGCCCTTCCGGCACAAGCCGGAAGGGTTCTTTTGTTTTCCGGCCCTGCCCCTCTTGTAATATTCCCCCGATAACGGATATGCTGAAATAAACCCGGCGTTGTTAACCATGATTTTATAAACGCCGCCCTTGAGAGGAATGAACCGGTCCGGAACTTTCAGTTCCGGAGCCCTTCAATATGCTGATTAAAATAAGCTTTGCTGGAGTTTTTCCATGGATACAAACCCCGTTGCCGCCTATCTTGCCGGGACCGGCCCGGATAAGGCAAATACCGCTCTTTTAGCCTATCTCTGTAATCTTCAGGAGACCGCCGCGGTCGCCCCGGAGATTGCCGCCTCCATCGTCAGGGAGCTGGAGAACCAGCGCCGGCGGGTTAAACTGATCGCCAGCGAAAACTACTGTTCCATGGCGGTGCAGCTTGCCATGGGGAACCTCCTTACGGATAAATACGCCGAGGGTATGCCCGCCCACCGGTTTTACGCGGGAAACGAAAACGTGGACGCCATTGAATCCCTGGCCGCTGAGGAGGCCCGGAAGCTCTTCGGCGCCGAATACGCCAATGTGCAGCCCCACTGCGGGGCGGACGCCAATCTCCTGGCCTACTGGGCCATCCTGACCGCCCGGGTGGAAAA
>JAITRD010000160.1 GCA_031288575.1 Treponema sp.
TTCGGCGACATAGTCAAGGGAATCCAAAAGAAGGGGGATAAATTCCTCCCGCCGCTGAAGAACCTCGGAAAGGGCCTCCCTGGGCAGCCGGGGAGTGAAGGTAGTCAGGGCCTTAATAATTTCATCGGCGGTCATAATAACGACAGAATATCACAAGAAGGATCAGGATGCAAGGAACCAGGCAGCAATTCCAAGGGGTCAAAAAATTCTGCCATAGACGGGCCTTTTTTGACCCTTCGTCCTTTATATTCAGTTTATGCTTTTGTCGGGGCAAAGAACCCGCAGGCGCAAAGGCGGCTAAAGGGCCGCCCGGATGGCATCTCGCATTTTGATAAGCTCCCGCCGGGCCGCTTCCGCCGCAAAGGAAATATCCACCGCGTCTTCCGGCTTGTCCGCAGCGGCGGCCATCCAGGCCTTGAGGATGGACCGGGAGGCGTTGACCACCCCGCCGTTGCCTTCCCGGAGGAGCAGGGCCGCGTCATCCGCGGCGCCTCCCTGGGCGCCGTAACCGGGGATGAGAAAAAAGAGGCTGTCCCGCTGCCGCCGCAGGGCCCGGACTTCATCCCGTTCGGTTTCGGATTTGGACTCCGCCCCTACCACCGCCCCAAAGAGGCCGTACCCGTATTTACCCCGGCGGCTTTCGGCGAGTTCGCTCAGCTTGTCTCCCACCGCGTCATAAAGCCGGCCTCCCCCCCGGAGTTCCCGGTATTCGAAATCCCGCATTCCCGGATTGGAGGTCCGCAAAAGAACAAAGGCCCCCTTTCCCCGGGTTTCGGCATAATCCAGCCAGGGATCTATGGCGTCCATCCCCATATAGGGGGAGAGGGTAACAAAATCCGCCTCAAAGTCCCCCTCAAAGTGGGCCCGGGCATAACGGGCCGCGGTATCGGCGATATCCCCCCGCTTAATATCGGCGATTACCAGGCATCCCCGGCCGCGGATGAACCTGAGGGTTTCGGCGTAGGCTTCAAGGCCCCGCAGGCCAAGTTCTTCGTAACAGGCGATCTGCACCTTAAAACAGGCGGCCAGATCCGCCGTGGCTTCTATCAGGGCCTTGTTATAGTCAAGGACCGCCGTCGCGGCGGAAGCCGCCTTTTTCCGTTCCCGGGGGGGAATATACTCAGGGGCCGTATCCAGGCCCACGCATACATGGCCCCTTTGGGCCACCGCTTCGTAAAGTTTATCCATGTTGTATATCATCTTGTCCCCTTTCAAAGGCATCCCCGAATATCCCCGATATCGGGAATACCCTGAGTTTTAAGCCATGTTTCCATACCGTCGATGATCTCCGCCGAAACCGGGGGATTCATAAAATTTGCCGTCCCGACCTGGATGATCCGCGCCCCGGCCATGATAAACTCAAGGGCGTCCTGCCAATTGGTAATGCCCCCCATGCCCATCACCGGGATATCAACCCCGTGGGCCACCTGATGGACCATGCGCAGGGCGACGGGTTTAATGGCGGGGCCCGAAAGGCCCGCGTAGGTATTGTCAAAGACCGGCCGGCGTTTTTGAATATCCACCGCCAGGGCCAGGAAGGTGTTCACCAGGGAGATGCCGTCGGCCCCTTCTTCCTCACAGGCCCGGGCCAGGGCCAGGATATCCTCGGCGTTGGGGGAGAGCTTAACCACCAGCTTGCCCCGAAAGACCCCCCGGACCTTGCGTACCACCTCCCGGGCAATTTCGGCCTTTATCCCGAAATTCATGCCCCCGGCCTTAAGATTGGGGCAGGAGATATTGAGTTCCAGGATCTCCGTCCCCGCCTTATCCAGCAATTCCGCCCCGGCAAGGTAGTCCTCCAGGGAATGTCCCCCCAGGTTTACGATAATAACCGGGCCCAGGGCCCGCATCCGGGGGAATTCCCCGGCAATAAAGGCTTCCACCCCGGGATTTTCCAGGCCCACGCTGTTCATGATGCCCCCGGGGGTCTCCCAGATCCGTATCCCCCCGTTCCCCCCCCGGGGTTTGAGGGTGAGCCCCTTGGAACAGAGCCCCCCCAAACGGCGGATATCGACATATTCCCCGTATTCCTCGCCGAAACCGCAGGTCCCCGAGGCCAAAACCACGGGGTTTTTGAAGGAAATTCCGGCAAAATCCGTTTTGAGCGAAACCTTCATAAGCCGAATACCTCCCGGGCCGGGAAAACCGGGCCGTCCTTGCAGACCTTTTTGTTTCCCCCCCGGGTTTTCCGGCTGCACACAAAGCAGGCCCCGGTCCCGCAGGCCATACGGCTTTCCAGGGAAACATGGAGCCGGTCCCCCGCCCCGGCGGCCTCGCATTTGGCGAAAAGGGCCTCCATCATGGCCTCGGGGCCGCAGGCAAGGATGTGATCGTAGCGGCCGGGATCCACCTCGTCGGTGATAAAGCCCCCGGTTTTTACGATCAGCCGGTCCGCCGCCGCCTCAAATTCTCCGGTAAGGAAGGGGATGCCGCTAAAACCCAGGAAAAGCTCAACCCGGCAGCCCCCGCGGCCGGTCCCCGCGGCCTTGAGCTGTTTGGCCCCCAGGTAAAGGGGGGCCATCCCCCCGCCGCCCCCCACCAGGGCGACGTTCCCCCCGAGTTCCGGAAAACCATGGCCCAGGGGCCCCTGAAGGGTGAGGGGGTCCCCCTCCCGAAGCCGGGAAAAAAGCCGGGTCCCTTCCCCCAGAAGCTTATACAAAAAGACCAGCCGGTTTTCCGGGGCGTCAAAGACGCTGAGCGGCCGGGACAGGACCGGATAGGTCCCCCAGGCCCGGAGCATATAAAACTGGCCCGCCCGGGGAGGCTCCCCGGAGGGGCAAGCGGTTTCCAGGAGGTAAAAATTGTCCCTCAGGGCACGGCTGCTTAGGACCGATCCCGAAAAAACCCCCGCCACCCTAGGCCTCCCCATCCTGGTAGACGATTTTGCCGCCGCAGATGGTGTATTTTATCTTTCCCCGGAGGCTTTGCCCGGTAAAGGGGGAATTGGAGGATTTGGACCGGAAACTGCCCGGGGTCCACTCCTCCCGGTCGTCAAAGATGGTAATATCCGCGGGCCCTCCTTCGGCGAGGAAGCCCCCCCCAAGGCCGTATACGGCGGCCGGCGCCCAGGTCATTTTGCCGATAAGTTCCGGAAGGGACAGATGCCCCGGCCCGACCAGGTTGGTGATCCCCAGGGCCAGGGCGGTTTCCAGGCCGATCAAACCGCTCGGGGCTTCCCGGAAGGGCCGGGCCTTTTCCTCATCGCTGTGGGGCGCGTGGTCGGTGGCGATGAGGTCGATGACCCCCTCCCGCAAAGCGGCGATCAGGGCTTCCCGGTCGGCCCCGGTTCTGAGGGGCGGATTGACCTTAGCCAGGCTCCCCCGGCTTAAAACCGCCTCTTCGGTCAGGGAAAAATGGTGGGGGGTAAGCTCGGCGCTGACCCGGGCCCCCATTTTTTTGGCCAGCCCAATCACCGCGGCGGAGGCGGCGGCGCTGAGATGCTGAAAATGAACCCGGCTGCCGGTATCCAGGGCTATCATGCAGTCCCGGGCTACCAGGGCGCTCTCGGAAACCCCTGGGCTTCCGGTAAGACCCAGGGCCGCCGCCGCTTTGCCGTCGTGGATCCCCGGGACCCCCATCAGGCCCGGCTCCTCCTCGTGGAGGCTCACCGGAAGATCCAGGTCCCGGGCCGCCAGGAGGGCCTTTCGCAAAAAGGCCGGATCCTCCCGGGGAACGCCGTCGTCGCTGAAGCCCACCGCCCCCAGCTTTTTGAGTTCCCCCATGTCCGTCAATTCGGCCCCCGCGAGGCCCCGGCTCAAGGCCGCGACGGTATAGACCCGGACGGGCGAAAGGGCCGCCCGTTCCTGAAAGGCGGCGAGGGTTTCGGGGTTATCCATCACCGGCCGGGTATTGGCCATGCAGACTACCGTGGTAAAACCCCCGGCGGCGGCCGCCGCGGAACCGGAAAGGATATCCTCCTTGTAGGTAAACCCCGGATCCCGGAAATGGACGTGGAGGTCGATAAAACCGGGAACCAGGACCTTCCCCCGGGCGTCGATGATCCCCTCATAGCCCCGGCTTTCCCCGGCATTTAGAGCTGTTCCGGCATCCCCGGCCCGCTCCGGAGGGCAGGGCCGGATGGATTTTATCCGGCCCCCCTCGATAACCAGGTCCCGCGGGGCGTCAACGCCGGTTTTGGGGTCTATCATCCTGCCCCCGGCGATGAGGATCATCCCCCGCCCTGCCGGAATTCCCCGGGACCGCTGTCCAGGGGGGAGGCATAGCCCGCAAAGCTCCCGGCGGCGCGGATCTCGTCGCAATATTCGCAGCGGTAGGTCCCCAGGTCCGGGTTTTCCAGATGGAAGATATGGGGGACATAGGTTTCGGTGGAGGTGATGCACCGGGGGTTTTTGCAGATAAGGATGTCCTCAACCCGTTCCGGAAGTTTGAGCTTAATCTTTTCGGTGATCTCCTCGTTTTCAATGATGTTCACCGTGATATGAGGATCGATAAAGCCCAGAATATCGAAGTTGATGCTGAGGGTGTTATCAATTTTAATGATATCCTTCCGGCCCATCCGTTCGGAACTGGCGTTCACCACAAAGGCCACCGTATAGGGGGCCTTGCCGAGGCCGAGCCAGTTAAAGATCCGCACCCCCTGGCCGGCCTTAATATGATCGATCACGATGCCGTTTTTTATCTTTGCGATATTCAGCATGATACTACTCCCAATAAGGAGGCCAGCAGGGCCATCCTGACATACATACCGTATTTGGCCTGTTTAAAATAAACCGCCCGGGGATCGGCGTCCACCTCCCGGGAAATCTCGTTGACCCGGGGCAGGGGGTGGAGGACGATGAGGTTTTCCCGGGCAAGGGCCATCTTTTCCCGGTTCAGGATGTAACTGTCCTTCAGGCGGATATAATCCTCTTCGTTAAAAAACCGCTCCCGCTGCACCCGGGTCATATACAGCACGTCCAGGCCGGCTATCACCTTTTCCAGGCTGTCGGTTTCGGTGTAGGGGATGTTTTCCCTTTTCAAAACCCCGGTGATGATATAATCGGGAACCGAAAGCTCCGGGGGGGAGATAAAAACCAGTTTAACCCCCGGATACCGGGCAAGGGCCTTTGCCAGGGAATGAACGGTCCTGCCGAACTTGAGGTCCCCGCAGAAACCCACCGTAAGGCCCTCCAGATTTCCCCGGAGCCGCTTGATGGTAAGGAGGTCCGTCAAGGTTTGGGTGGGATGATGATGCCCCCCGTCCCCGGCGTTAACCACCGGCACCTCCGAATACCGGGAGGCCAGCAAAGCCGCCCCCTCCTTGGGGTTCCGCATCACCATGATGTCGGCGTAACAGGCCACGGTCCGCACCGTATCGGCCAAACTCTCCCCCTTGGAGGCGGAGCTGGAACCGGGTTCCGCAAAACCCAGGCAGTTCCCCCCCAGGCGCAGCATGGCCGCCTCAAAACTCAAACGGGTCCGGGTGCTGGGCTCAAAAAACAGGGTCGCCAGCACCTTCCCCCGGCAGCTTTCCCGCAGGTAATTCCCGTCCTCCTCAATCTTTGAGGCAAGATCAAAAAGCCCGTCCGTTTCGGCGATACTGAAATTTCCCGGCTCCACAAAGTGCCGCCCCCTGAGCATAGTTACCCCCTCGTCCAAGGCAAAAAAAAACCGCCCTTTAGGCGGTTAATAAAAAATACAAACGGAATAGGCAACCCGCCCCCCGTTTTTCCCGGAAAGACGGATATCGCACCCCTCTTGCACAAACAATTTCTGATATACCCGTGATTTTCCCTTCATATTATTAAAATTTATTTTATTAAAAGGAACGGAAATAGTCAACTCACCCCGGGTCTCAGGGCAGGGCTCCTGCATTTACTTTTATAATCAACTATTGAACTTTAACAAAAATGACCGGCTGGGAGGGCAAAATTCCCCAGGGGGTCACGATTGCTTTGCGCAAGAAGGCTTTGTTTTTGCTCTCGAGAAGGTCAGATGGTGCAAAGCTTCGGTCAAAGGACCCATAGGGTCCTCTAACCACCAGGGGAA
>JAITRD010000124.1 GCA_031288575.1 Treponema sp.
AAAGTTTGGGGGGGGAAAAAATGCGGGTTTGGGTTTTTTTGCCGCATTGGGAATAAAAACTTTAATCCCCGGTAATACCACCGTTAATTTATTTTAATTTATATTTTACCCCCCCCCCCCCCCCCCCCCGATAGGAATACTAGGAATTACCGGTCAAAAGCCGTTTGCCATACGCGATTTTTCATATACAAGGGCAATTTCAGCGATTTCTCAATTTAACCTGCCATTACGGTGATAACTAAATAATATGAAAAAATTGCCCTTTTGACAGGCTGAAGGCGCCGCCGGGAGATAATGGCCTTTAGGAGGATGCGGAAAAGGCATTTTATGGGCCAAGGATGAGAGTACGGAGTTTTAAAGACATTTGTTAAGGACAACATCTTTCCCTGATTACCGGATGCCTATTACCTTCTGGTTTAACCAGGAGGAATATACCTTGACCATGATAAACATGTCCCAGGACGATATATTTCTGCTGCCGGATCGTCCGATTAAGGGGTTTGAGTTCAAATACCGGATGGGTTTGATCTTTAACTACTGGGGCAAGATTATTCAATTTAGCCTTGAGGTTGTGGAGATCGTTAAAAATTTCGTTATCGTCGCAAAGGATCCGGAATTTCTTCTTAAAAGCCTGGACCAGCCCGGCAGCCGGGCCGGCCTTTCCCCGGATATCCGGGCGCTTTATCCTCCACTCCACCGTCTATCTGGACTGCCGCTTTCTGAACATGGACCCGGGGGACCTGCGTTTTTTGTTTGAATTCATCTATAAGAAACCCTTCTCCCTTGCGGAGGCATCTTTTCTGGCAGATCAGGTTTAAGCGGGGAGCTTGCCCCGGACAACGTTATTTACAAAAAGGGCCGGCCGGTATACAGTTAAAAAAACAAGGTGCATTTGTGGATAGCAGTGAACAGTTGTCTCTCGCGGAAAAAGTTATCTCCCCTGAAAAGGCTTTTAATAATATTATCTTGCATATTAACGGGGCAAAAACAGATTTAACTCCTTATTATTATTCAGAAAACGCAATATTATTCAACAATGATTGTTTGGACATATTGTCCCGTGTTCCCGAAAATTCAATTGACATGATTTTTGCCGATCCCCCCTATATGTTGTCAAACAACGGGTTTACCTGCAAAAACGGAAGAATGGTCACGGTAAACAAGGGAGAATGGGATAAAAGCAAAGGATTTGAAGAAGACACCCTGTTTCATGATACATGGATACAAGCGGCCCGGCGGGTATTAAAACCGGAAGGGACTATTTGGATATCCGGCACCTACCACAGTATATACCAATGCGGTTATCTTTTGCAAAAAAACGGTTTCCATATTTTAAATGACATTGTATGGTTCAAATCCAACGCTTCGCCTAATTTAAGCTGCCGCTTTTTTACCGCTTCCCATGAAACGCTGCTTTGGGCAAAAAAAGAAAAAAAAGCCAGGCATACCTTTAATTATGGGGAAATGAAAAACGGTTATTTTCCCGAAGATAAATTAAAAAAAGAAAACACGCAAATGCGGTCTGTCTGGTCGATTCCCGCACCAAAAAATTCCGAAAAAGAATTTGGCAAACACCCGACCCAAAAACCCCTTGATTTGTTATTACGGATTATTAAAGCCTCAACCCATGACGGGGCCCTTATTCTGGATCCATTTAACGGAGGCGGGACAAGCGGAATCGCGGCTAAGCTGGCGGGGAACCGTTTCTATATCGGAATTGAAATAGACGCGGGTTATTGCGAATTGTCGGCGAAGAAATTCGAGAAGTTCTATCGGAAAGTTTTAAATGAAAATAATATTTGAAACAACGCGAATGTATTTACGGGAATTAACGGAAAATGATTATAATGATTTGTGCGAAATCTTGCAGGATAAGAATGTAATGTATGCCTATGAACATTCATTTTCTGACGCGGAAGTAAAAGCCTGGTATGATAAACAAATTGGATGGTATAACGAATATGGTTATGGGTTATGGGCGACAATTGACAAAAAAAACAAAGAATTCCTGGGGCAATGCGGTTTAACCCTTCAAAAAATCGACGGGAAGGAATATTTGGAAATAGGCTATTTGTTCAAAAAGAAGCATTGGTCTAAGGGTTATGCAACAGAAGCGGTATTGGCGTGTAGAAATTATGCCTTTACTGAGCTAAAGGCCGATAAGGTGTATTCAATAATCAGAACAAACAATGTTTTGTCCCAAAACGTAGCCAAAAGGGCGGGCATGAAAATTGAAGGCGAAATAATTAAACATTATTATAATATGGATATGCCGCATTATATTTACGCAATTGAAGCGCCGGGGAATCCCGGGCCCCCGGTATAATTCCGCTTACCTGCTAAGCCCCAGGGCGGCGCGGAATTCCCGGAGAGGCCTGCCGTATTGGCGCTTAAAGAGGCGGCAAAAATAGTTGACATCCAAAAAACCGCACTGCTCCGCCACATCTTGAATATAGCAGCCGGAATTCCGCAGCAGGGAAGCGGCCCGCCGGAGCCGCTGGGTGTGGATATAATCGGTGACGGTCATGTTTTTTTCCCGTTTAAACTGGGCGGAAAGATAGCTGGGATCCACGTTGCATTGTTTTGCCAGTATTTTAAGGCTCAAATTTTCGCGCAGGTTAAAATCAACGGCGTTGATCACATTGCGGATAAGGGGCGAATATTTTCTTAAAGAAAATTCCTGTACCAGGGCGCAGTAACGGTGCAGCATAATTTCGCTCTGGCCGGTCAAGTAGGCAAGGGTGGGGGCGTTTTCTATTTGCCGGGCAAAACCGCCGGAAACCGCGTCCAGGTGGGCGGGATGGACATAGCCGTTTTCCGCGGCTTTCCGGCACAGAGAATTGAGTATGATAAGGTAATTTTTTGTGTTCCGCAGTTTATCCGCAGTCCGCACCTGGATTTTTCCCCGAAACCCGGATAAACAAAAAACAGCCCTTTTTGCGTCCCCCTCGCTGACCGCTTCCAGCATGGCGTTTTCATTTTTATACCGTTCTTCGATCTCCCGCAGGGAAAGGCTCTCCTGCGGCTCGGGGCTGTAATTTTTTGCGTCCCGGTCCTGATCAAAAGCATGGTAAAACAAAGGAATAGTATCCCTTCCGCCGTAAAGGTAGCCCGTAAAAATAAGCAGCGCCGCTTCCCAGCTTCGGGGGGAGCTTATATGGGGAGCCCGCTCAAGGTATGCCGCCAGTTCGTTTTTAAGCGCAAGGGGAATCTTCCTTTTTTTAAGCATGGCATTGACAGCGGTCTCTTCGGGACGGGTTTCCAGCCAGGGGCCGATAAGACAATACCGGGTCTCCGCTCCGTAATCTTCGGGGGGCCGGAAGAAACCATACCGGCAGCCGTAGGGATCATCCATGATATAGAGGGCGCCCGATTCGGAGGACCTGAAAAATTCCGCCAGCAGCCTGGTATCGTTCCGGAGAAAAAGCCGGGACCTCAGGCCGTCGTCGCAGGCCTCAAGGCCGGACAGGTCTTCTCCGTAACAGGACATTCTGACACCGTAGGCCTTTACCGTATCCGCAAGAAGATTCAGCAGATTTGGTTTCATTTTCTCCATTGTTTAACCTGTAAATCAGCAGGATTTTTGTTTTTTCCTATTATATGCCGAAATTGTGCTAAAATCAACAAAAATAATCCTAACGGTTTTGTTAATAGCCTCCCTAATATAAATCCTAATTTGAATTAAAAGAGGTGATTTTATGGAACATTGCGCCGCCCTGTTGTACCCCAGGGTTACTGCCGCCCGGCAGGCAATAAACCTGGACGGGATGTGGAAATTCCGCTTTGACCCGGACAGCCGGGGACTTGCGGAAGGCTGGAAAGACGGTATCGGCTCCGGGGATCTGATGCCCGTGCCGGCAAGTTTTCAGGATTTTTTTACCGACAAGGCAAGCCGGGAGTATGCCGGCGATTTTTGGTACGAAACCGAATTTTTTGTCCCCGCCGAATGGAAGGGCCGCGGGGTGTATGTCCGCTTCGGCAGCGTAACCCACCGGGGGACGGTTTTTGTGAACGGCCTTGAGATTACCCGGCACGAGGGAGGTTTCCTGCCCTTTGCCGCGGATATTACGGAGGCCGCCCGTTACGGCGGGGCGAACCGGCTGGCCGTGCTGGTGAATAACGAACTCAGCGAAACGACCCTGCCCGCGGGCCGGACCGTAACCTTGCCGGACGGCAGAAAAGCCGCGAAGCCCTACTTCGATTTTTTTAACTATGCCGGCATTCAGCGGCGGGTATATCTTTTGGGGCTGCCAAAAACCGCTCTTACCGATTTGTCCCTGGTTCCCCGTCTGGACGGGGCCAGGGCGGAGCTGGAATACTCGGTGGAGACCTGCGGGGAGGCGGAGGTAGAAGTAACGGTGCTGGACGAGGAGGGCCGGACCGTGGCGGAAGGCCGGGGGGCCAAGGGCTGCCTTTCCATTCCCCAGCCCCGGCTCTGGAAGGTCCGGAATGCCTATCTCTACCGGGTCCGGGTGCGGCTTTACCGGGGGGAGGAGGTTCTTGACGAATGGTACGAGGAGACGGGGCTGCGGACAGTGGAAATTCGGGGAACCGAAATTCTCTTAAACGGCGAGCCGGTATATTTGAAGGGATTCGGCAAACACGAGGACGCGGATGTTTTAGGCCGGGGCTACAGCCCTGCCCATATCAAACGGGACTTTGAACTTATGAAGTGGATCGGCGCCAATTCTTTCCGCACCTCCCACTATCCCTATGCCGAAGAGGTTTACCAGATGGCGGACCGGGAGGGCTTCCTCATTATCGACGAAAGTCCCGCGGTGGGGCTCTTTGACAGCACCGCAAATTTTCTTGACGCCGGTAAGGGCGCGCGGATCCCCTTTTTTGAAAAACCGGGAATACCGGAATTATTACAAAACCACCTGGTGGCAATAGGGGAAATGATCCGCCGGGACAAGAACCATCCCAGCGTTATTGCCTGGAGCCTAGCCAACGAACCCGAGACTACCGCGGAAGCGGCGGCGCCCTATTTCAAAAAACTTTTCGACGCCGCCCTGGCCTGGGACCCCCAGAAGCGGCCCCGCACCTACGCTGGCATCATGCTCAGCCGCCCCGAATCCTGCAAATGTTATCAGTTTTGCGACTTTATCTGCCTGAACCGTTACTACGGCTGGTATGTGCTGGGGGGATACGAGATTGATACCGCCGAACAGGCCCTGCGATCCGAACTGGAAGGCTGGAAGGCCAAAAACCTCAACAAGCCCTTTGTGTTCACCGAATACGGCGCGGACACCGGCGGGGGGCTGCATAAACTGCCTTCGGTTCAGTGGAGCCAGGAGTACCAGGTTGAACTCCTGGAAATGAACCACCGGGTATTTGACTCCTATGATTTTATCAAAGGGGAACAGGTCTGGGCCTTTGCGGATTTCCAGACCGGCGAAGGGATACTCCGGGTGGACGGCAACAAGAAGGGCATCTTTACCCGGCAGCGGCAGCCCAAGGCGGCGGCGTTTTATTTTAAGCAGCGGTGGGAAAAGCTGCCGGAAAATTATAAGGGGGATAAAAAATGAGTACCGCAGCGCAGGCTTCATCCAATGCGATACGGCCCTTCGGCATGAGAGATAAACTGGCCTATGCTTTGGGGGATTTTGGATGTAATTGCAGTTTTGCCCTCAATGGTTATCTTATGCTTTTTTATACCCAGTATATCGGTTTGAGTTTGGAAGTGTGGGGCATTATCATTCTTGTGCTAAAAATATGGGACGGCATTAACGACCCCATTATGGGGGGGCTGATGGATTCCCTAAAACCGGGCAAGCGGGGAAAATTCAGAACCTATATTTTCTACGGTTCCTTTGTGCTGGCTGTTTCCGGCGCCCTGTGTTTTCTCCCCATACCCGACGCGCCCATGGGCGTTAAAATATTTGTGTGCCTGACCGGATACCTCGTATGGGACATGGCCTACACCGTCGTGAATGTCCCCTATGGCGCCATGAACGCCGTGATTAGTTCCAAACCTTCCGACCGGGCCCAGCTCTCCACCTTCCGTACCCTGGGAGCTATGACCTCCGCGATTGTTGTCATGATAATACTGCCGGTCTTTTGTTATGACCGGGAAAATAACCTCCTTGGCAGCAGGATATTTGTCATTGCCCTTATCCTGGGGGCCGCGGGTTTTTTGGCCTTCCAATTAATGCTGAAGGGGGTCAAGGAACGGGTTGTGATCCCGGAGGATGCCAAAGCCCATGAAAAATACAATTACCTTTTAGCGCTAAAAAATTTCTTTAAAAACCGGGCCGCGGTAGGGATAACGCTGGCGGCGATGGTGCAGCTTTTGATGACTTTCGGTATAAGCAGCGCAAACCAGATACTGTTTCAGAGCTTTTTCCGCAATGCCCGGATTTCAGGCATTGCCGGTTTTATCAGCATGATACCCATGTTTGTTTTCATTCCCCTCATAAAACCTGTGGTTAACAAATTCGGCAAACGCGAAGCGGCGGCTATTCCGCTGCTTTTGGGTATCCTGTCTAGCCTGCTTATGGCGATCCTGCCCGTCACACCCGATGCCGGCGGGCTCGTCCTTTGGATCATACTGTGCCTTTTAACTTCATTATCAACGGTGATCTTTTCGATGGTAGGCTGGGCCATGGTGGCGGACTGTATTGATTATCAGGAACAACAAACCGGCAAACGTGAGGAAGGAACGGTATACGCCACCTATTCGCTGGGACGTAAACTTGCCCAGGGTTTTGGTTCCTCCATTATCGCCTTTCTCCTGATCCTCACCGGATATAACTCGGCCCTCGGTGCGCAACAGTCAATGGATACCGCCAACAATGTACGCATCCTTATCGGTTTGACCCAGTTTGTTTGTCTTTTATTCCTGTTTATACTGCTGCGGTTTGTCTACAATCTCGGCAAGAAAAAAGTTGAGGAAATGGAAAGCTCCCTTGGCCGCAGCAGGGGCAGTTATGCAAATATGCCGGCAGAAGAATAGCCGCCGGGGTAACAGCTTAATAAGCTCCGGGAGCCCCAGCCGGGGTTTCCGGAGGCGCCTTTTCCAGGGACGCCCTCTACCATTCCCTCGCTTTAAAGCCCTCGGGTACCTCGGCCAGGGCTACCGAGTCCCCGGACTGCACCAGGACATACAAGCCCCTTTGCTGGGCATATTCCCTCACGTGCTCAGGCACCGCCATCCCCGCTACCGCACCTACCAGCTTCCTCCGGTCCCCCCGTTTGTCCAGCTGCCGCCTCACCTTCTCTATCCGTTTGAGGTGATCCTCTATGTCCCCGGC
>JAITRD010000142.1 GCA_031288575.1 Treponema sp.
CGGGGAAATCACCCCCTATCTGGAAGACCTGCGGGTACTCTACCAGCCCGATCCCCCGCCCCTCCCCCCCGTGCAAATTACCGCCATTCCCCGGGACGGCGGAGTTGACCTTTCCTGGAAAGCAAGCCATGATACAGATTTAACGGGGTATTTGGTGTATTATGGCCTTAAAGAGGGCAATTACCTGGGGGATCATGCCCTTCTGGGGGCATCGCCCATTGACGCGGGGAAACGCACCTCGATCCGCATCGACGGGCTCCGTAACGGCGCCCTCTATTATTTTGCGGTAGCCGGCTATGACCGGGTAGATCCCTACCGGCCGGGAATGTTTTCCCGGGAAGTTACCGCCCGGCCCTTAAGGATGCTTGAATGAATAATCTTGCGCTTCAAGATTCTTTGGAGGCTCTGCTCGACGCCATTGACGCGGAGCCCAACCGGGCGGAATTGCATATTCAAGCCGGGAACATTCAAAAAAAATTGGGAAATCTTAAAGCGGCTTCCATGGCCTATGCCCGGGCCGTTGAGTTGGATCCGCATAATAGGGAGGCCTATAATAATTTAGGCATTGTTTTTTATGAAATGGGAGAAAAAAACCGGGCTTTAAATATTCTCCGGCAAGCCGCAAACCTGTGGGCGGAGGATCCGCTTATCCAGTTTAATTACGGGATTGCCCAGGAATCAGCGGGCCGTTTTGAGGAAGCCGCCGCCGCTTACCGGATCGCCCTGGAAAAAAGGCCCGGCTGGAGGGCAGCCCTCAACAACCTGGGGGCGCTGCAAAACAAAGCGGGCCACCCCGAAAAGGCCCCGAAGGCTTTTCAGGCCGCTCCCGGCGAAGCCGCGGGGATGATTCCGGCAGAGGAGGATGCCCCCGGGGAGGCCCCGGCGGAAGGGGCTGCCCTGCGGCGGGTTCTCCGGGAAAGGGCCGGATCTTCCGGTGCCGCCGGGACGGGGGGCATTTCCCAGCCGAATCTTATCGGGCTTATGCGCTATTTGCGGGAGCTTGCCGGCGGGCTTACGGGAACGCTCCGGGAAGACTTTATCCATAGCGATGCCCGGCTTGGTTTGGAATATATCATTGATGCCCTGGAAGGCCGCAAGGGGCTTTTCCGGGAAATTCGGGACCAGCATTCCCCGAAGGCATCCCCGGCGGAGCCGGAAACCGGGGAGCCAAGGCTTAAAGACGTGGCGGATACCTTAAAGTTCCTGAAAGGATTAGCGTCATCCCTGCCGGACGGGGATCTCGGCGTTGCCATTAACCGGAAGGTGGACAAGGTTATCCAGGAAATACAAGAACCGGCGGAAAAAGGAAGTTCCCATGCATGATACCGAAGCCCATCCCTGGGCGGCTGCCATCACTGAATATATCAAAAATATGCCCAGTCTTCCCACATCGGTCACCAAGGTTTTGGAAATATGCAACAACATCAAAACCAGCCCGGCGGATCTGAACTACGTCATTTCCCTGGACCCGGTTTTGATGGGCCGGATATTGAAGCTTATCAATTCCGCCTATTACGGGTTTAACCAGCAGATAACCAGCCTTGTCCGGGCCATCATCATGCTGGGGATCAACACCGTTAAAAACCTGGCCCTTTCCACCGCAATTATGGCAAGCCTGTCGATACAAAAGTCGAGGGGCTTTCAGGGCCTCGATATGGAAGGGTTCTGGCAGCATTCCCTCTGCGTCGGCGTAGCCGCCAAAAGCTTCGCGATAAAACGGGGGATTGAATTTAAGCTTACGGAGGAATATTTTACCGCGGGCCTGCTGCACGATCTGGGCAAAATTCCCCTCAACGCGGTTTTGGACCGGGATTATATGAACACCGTAAGCGCCGCCGACCGGGACGGGCTCCCCCTTTTTCAGGCGGAAACAAGGGATCTGAAAATAAACCATAATGACGT
Organism: Treponema sp.; assembly: GCA_031288575.1. Classification (GTDB taxonomy): domain Bacteria; phylum Spirochaetota; class Spirochaetia; order Treponematales; family Breznakiellaceae; genus JAITRD01. The sequence continues at coordinate 1,903 of JAITRD010000142.1, forward strand.
AGGGGCCCTCATCGTGAAGGCCTGGCGACTTGAAGGGCCCGTGGGGGATGTTATTATCCATCATCACCGGTGCAACGAATATGCCGGCCCCTATAAGGATATTCTCTACAGCGTTGCGGCGGCCAATTATTTTGCCTGCTTTGAAGAGATAGGCTTTGCCGGGGATCGCCGCCCGGAAAAACTGAATCCCCTGATCCGGAATTATCTGGGGCCGGACCGGGATTTTTTTGAGGAAGCGGCAAAAATGGTGCATATGGAAATAGAAAAGGCGCGGGTTTTTCTTAAACTATAACGTTTTTCACTCAGGAGTCTTTATGTTTTCAGTCCGTTTCTGGGGCGTCCGGGGTTCAATCCCCTGCCCAGGGCCTTATACGGTTCTTTTTGGGGGAAACACCTCCTGTTTGGAGATCAGGGCCGATAAACGGCTTATCATTGTTGATCTGGGGACCGGGCTAAAGCCCCTGGGAGACTGGCTTATGGCCTATGAAACCCCAAAGGCTCCCCTGGACGCGGATATTTTTATTACCCATACCCATTGGGATCACATCATGGGTTTTCCCATGTTCAGCCCCCTTTTCTTTCCCGCTACCAAACTGCGGATCTGGGGTCCCGTATCATACGAAGATGATACCCTGGAATCTATCCTGGGGAATCAATTATCCTACCGTTACTGGCCGGTCCGCCTTAATGATCTCTCCGCCCAAATTAAATACGGCCAAATCCAGGAAACTTCCCTGGATCTTGGGGCGGGCCTGCGGGTAACCACTAAGTACCTCAACCACTCCGTCCTTTGCATGGGCTACCGCTTTGAATATGAGGGAAAATCCATTGTAACCGCCTATGATCACGAGCCCTTCAGGAACCTTTTCCCCACGGATCCCCTTGATCCCTCCTATGACGAAAAGGCCGCCCGGGAAGGGGACCTGGCGGCCCGGGAAGAAAACAAAAAGATCCTGCGGTTTTTTGAGGGGGCGGACATACTCATCCATGACACCCAATACACCCTTAAGGAATATGAAACAAGCAAGCTGGACTGGGGCCATTCCTCTTATGAGCACGCCCTGTGCGCCGCGGAGCAGGCGAAGGTAAAAAAATTGGTCTTTTTCCATCATGATACCAACCGGACCGATGAACAGCTTTTCCAGTTGGAAGAGGAATACCGCAATTTTTTCGGCAACAAACCTCACCCGCAGCTTCTTATGGCCCGGGAAGGCTTTACTCTAGAAGCTTAGCGGCTGATCTTTACCCCCTTTCTTTTTTGAGCTAACATGGGCTTAATCATGTTTACCACTACAGTAAGCCCCCGGTTCGGAGACGTGGATGGATTGGGGCACATTAATAATACGGTTCTGGCGGATTGGTTTGAGCTGGGGAGGAATCCCCTCTTTAGAATTTTTGAACCAAACCTTAATCTTTCCTTTGATACCTGGCCCTTGATCATGGCCCACACGGATTATGATTTTGTGGGGGAGCTTTTTTTTCAATACGATGTAGAAATCCGTACCTATGTAAGCCGGATCGGCACTAAATCCTTTACCCTTTACCATGAAGCCTGGCAGGAGGGGCGTTTATGCGTTAAGGGAAGCGCGGTGGTCGTCCATTACGATTTTAAGAAAAAAGAGACCACCCCCATCCCGGAGGATAAGAAGAAAATTCTTGCCCAGCATCTTATGCCCCCCGGAATGACGGCCTAATAACCCGCGCCCTTATCTACGATATGGGTCAGGGGTTCGTTATTAATATACCGCTTGAGGTTATCCAGGGTGATTTCCCCCGCAAGGGCGCTGTAATCCGGATGCATCCCCCCGTAATGGCTGGTAAGGATAACATTCTCCATATCCCAGAGGGGGGAGGAGGGAGGAAGGGGTTCCTGCCGGGTTACATCCAGCAAGGCGCCGGCAATGGCCTTGTTTTTCAGGGCGTCAATCATGGCGTCCTCGTCGGTGGTTGCGCCGCGGCCTAAATTGACATACAGGGCGGTCCCTTTCATAGCGGCAAATTCGGCCTTGCCGAAAATATTCGTTGTTTCCTGGGTATGGGGGAGAATGTTCACCACGATATCAGTCTCGGGAAGGAGGTCCCGCAATTTTGCGGGAGGCTCCAGCCTGACCCCCTGTTCCCAGCCGGACTGGGTATTGCGGCGGCGGATGCCGATTACCGACATCCCAAAGGCCAAGGCCGCCCGGGCGGTCTGTTCGCCGATGGCCCCAAAACCAAGGATAAGCATCGTTTTTCCTGAAAGGACCGACACGCTCCCGTCTTCCAGCCGCAGCCATTCGTGCCGCTTTTGGGCGGCAAAGGCCTGGGGGAAAAACCGGTTCCATGCCAGGATTAATCCAAAAATATGCTCGGTAATCTGCTGTTTATGAATGCCCGAGGTATTGGTCAGTATAAACGGCATTTCTTTCAGGCCGGGATAAGCCTGGAGCCCGTCGGCGCCGGCGGACCAAAGCTGCACCCAGCCTAAACGGGGCATGCGGAGAAGCATTTCCCAGGGGACAAAACCGACGGCGATCTCCACCCGGCCCGAAATTTTTTCAATTTCGGCTTTATCGGAACTGATAAGGATATCCCGGCCTTCTCCGATTTCCCGAAGCTGCTCAAGTAACTGCGGACATATCCTGTCCTGGGACAGGGTAACTAAAATGGTTCCTTTGAAATTATCCATGGTTTAAGATATATGGAAACCAGCGCTTATTGCAAGTTCCGCGTATTCCGTTATATCCTGCAAAGGGATAGTTATGGAGACAGATATAGAGACAAATGCTGAAACCCATATCCGGCTGCGCGCCGCGGGGCCGGAAGACACCTCCCTGATTCTGGAATTTATCCGGGCCCTGGCGGAATACGAACACCTTTCGAGCCAGGTTAAGGCGGAGGAAGATACCCTGGGGCAGTTTATCTTTAAGGAAAAAAGGGCCGAGGTTATCATTGCCGAATATCAGGGGGCCCCCGCGGGATTTGCCCTGTTTTTCAGGAACTTTTCAACCTTCCTGGGAAGGCCGGGCATCTATATCGAGGATCTTTTTGTCAAACCCGAATTCAGGAAAAAGGGCCTGGGCAAAGCCCTGCTCCGTTCGGTCGCCCGGATCGCGGCGGAAGAAGGCTGCGGCCGCCTCGAATGGGCCTGCCTCAACTGGAACGAACCCTCCGCCGCCTTTTATAAAAGCCAGGGAGCGGCCCCCCTCACCGAATGGACCACCTACCGGGTTACGGAAGAAAAAATCAAAACCCTGGCGGGGTTTTCCTAAAAATCGCGGAAGCGGTAAAATTTAAGCCCCAAATCTTGGACGGTTTGAAGCACGTATTCCAGCCGGCGGGGTTTAATCCCCCAATCGGCGGTGTCGGATATGGTATGGGTCGTCAGGGGAAGGACCCGGTCCCCGCCGATAAATTTCACCGTCCGCAGCATGAGGGAAATGAGGCGGTCAAATTCCCCGTCGTCCTGATAGAGGATGTTATCAATGGCCTTGGAGGAAATATACCCCTCCCGGACGGCGGCGCTGTCGTATAAACGGTAGGTAACCCCGTATCCCCGTTGTACCGAAAAGGAAGGCGCCAGGGCTTCCAGCATCCAGGGCTCCCAGAGGCCGTAGGGATAGGCAAAGGTTGCCAGGGGTATTCCCGCGGCCCTGAAGGCTTCTATGCCGTCCAGGGTTTCTTTAAAAAAAACCTCCCGGCTTACCTTGGGCAGATTTAAATGGTGGGCGCTGTGGTAACCCACATCGTGGCCCCGGCTCAGGGCCTCGGCGCAGAAGGGCCCGGGTTCTCCCAGGACAAAAAAGGTAACCTTCGCGCCGTACCGGTCCAATAATTCAAAGTTTTTTTCCCAGATTTCTTCATAATCGTCGTCAAAGGACAAAAGGACCCCCGCGGCGTCCTCCCGCGGCGTCCAGGGGAAATAACCGTAACGGCGCTCCCCGGTCCTTTTTTCTTCCGCCGTAAAACCGACCCGGAGCTGCCCGTCCCCCAGGGGAAGGGCCCGGGCTAAATCGTAGGAAACCTCAAAATTCCCCCCGTCCTCCAGGCGGATATCCGCCTTAACCGCAATATAGTACTCCTCGTCGGGAACAAAATATTTGGTCAGCTCCCCCGAATCGCCGCTTACCATCTGCATAACCCGGTCAAAACGGCTCCGGGGTTCTTCCCGCGGCGGAAGGGATGCCCCTGCCGGAAGGGGTTCCGGCGTTAAAACCGCCGCCTTTTGACCGGCGCAGCCGGCCAGGAGGAGGGACAAAAACAAAAAAATACCGGCCCCGGGGAAAAGGATTTTTGAGGAAGTGAATTCCTTAACCATTATTTCTATGATACTATAATTTACAAAAAAAGAACGAATTATATTACGGAGTATGGAGAAAGGGCGAAATGGATTCTTTAAAACCTCTTTTTATATCCCTTAAACAAGCCCAGGCCCAGCTTGCCCAACAAAACCGGGAACTCAAAGACCAGGCCCTCCGGGCTGTGATGGCCGCCATCCATACCGGAAGGGGGGAGATCCTCGCCGCCAACCGGAAGGATACGGAAAAGGCCCGGGCGGGGGGGATGAAGGAAGCCCTGATAGACCGGCTGCTCCTGAACGACGAGCGGATCGACGCCATTATTGAAGGGATCGGTATGGTGGCCCGCCAGGAGGACCCCATCGGCAGGGTCCGTTCAGGATGGAAAACCCCCAACGGCCTTTTTATCGAACAGGTTACGGTGCCCTTGGGGGTGGCGGCGATCATCTACGAATCCCGGCCCAATGTAACCGCCGATGCCTTTAGCCTGGCCTATAAGGCGGGCTGCGCCATCCTTTTGCGGGGTTCCTCGGCGGCCCTGGAATCCAACCGGGCCCTGGTCAGGGTCATCAAAGCGGGGCTTGAAGCGGGCGGGGG
>JAITRD010000155.1 GCA_031288575.1 Treponema sp.
ATCCGGAGGAAGCGCCGTAAAGGCCCTTTCCCGCGGAGAAGACGGGGGAAAATCTGCTTCAGGAAAATCCAGAGAAGGTTCAGCCAGGGGAACCGTTAATGCCGGAAATGTTTCTTCGGAGGGCAAAAAAACGGAAACCTCGTCGGCAGGGACAGGTTCCCCGGGAACCTCCGGAGGCTCGGTTTGTTCCGGCGGCTCAAGCTCGGCCGGCGGAATAATTTCCCCGGCGGCCGGAGTTTGGGGAGGATCGCCATCCGCGGGGGGAGCTGTTTTGCAGGAAAAAAAAAGGAAACAAAATATCCAAACCACGGAACAGATACGTTTCGTCATGGAATCTGCTCCAATAGTTCATCGATTACCGTTTCTGTTCTCCGGCGCCACAATTCGGCATCCTTCGAGGGATCCGTCCAAAAAGACCGGGCGTCCTCCGCGGTCCAAGGCCCGGGCTCCCTGTCCGGAATAAATTCCGGAAGAAAATCCGGTTCCTCAGGCAAAAAAAGCTCCTCCGGACGGATGTCTGAATACTCCGAAACATAAGTCATCGTCCGCCGCCCTCTTTCCGGTTCGGCGCCGGGGCGGCGCCTCCCTGCCCATAAAAGAACAAAAAAGGATAAAACCAGGACCCCCAGGATACAACAGCATATCATAACAAAACGGCGTTGTTTTTGGAACAATCCCAATAATTTTTCCCGGAGCCGGTTAATAAGCGCTATCGGACCTGACCAGAATGACATACTATATATTGTAACAAAAAATTCAAACCCTGCCAGCGGGTAGGCCAGGGCTCCTGCATTTACTTTTAACTTAAGCCGCAAAAGAAAAACCCTATGACAGCAGAGCATTAAACCGCTCACTACCCTTCCTTGCGACAGATAGCCCGTTTTCCCTCCTTCATCCGGAAATCTCTTCCCCCTCAAGGGACCCGCCTTTACCGCTTAAACATCCCCCAAAGGGAACAATAAGGCCGGGCGGACGGGCAAAATGCCCCAGGGGGGCACTTGACCGAAGCTTTGCGCCATCCGGCCCTCCGGAGCAAAACAAAGCCTCCTTGCGCAAAGCAAGCGTGACCCCCTGGGGAATTTTGCCCGTCCGCCCGGTCATTTTTGTTACGCTTCAAGAGCGGGTTATAAAAAGTAAATGCAGGAGCCCTGAATGGCGCCTTGACACAACAGGCTTTTTCCGGTATGGTTAATTATCAAGTTCTTCTTAAGCGGCCGTCATATAACGGTATTATCCAAGCTTCCCAAGCTTGTGACGCGGGTTCGACTCCCGTCGGCCGCTAAGGTGACACCCTGCCTGTAATACGTATTGAATCCCATAAAGTTCATGCTGAGCCTATATACACCGGAGCCGGAACTTTTTTGCGGCCCTGGAGCGCCGAACCGGTGAGGCCCGGAAGGGCGGAACCTGTCTCCGGACATGAAAGCGGTAACCGATAGTTTCCGAGGCTTGGCGGCGGCGGTTATTTCCCCTCCCCTGCGGGAATTACACAGCATTTTGCGGGTCAAGTTTAGACCAAAAGCCCGGGTAGTGGCGTATAGAAAAAAGGAAAAGAATCGTGGTATATTTCGGTGGCACGGGGAGAAGGATACCATGGACTATAAACAAGCCGGCGTTAATATTGAGGAAGGTTACCGGGCAGTGGAAAAATACCGGGAGTTAGCGGCCGGGACTGTCAATCAGGCGGTGCTGAACCGGATTGGCGGTTTTGCCGGGATCTTTTCCCTCAAGGAGATTATTGCCGCCGGCAGTTCTGCCGGAATCGACGACCCGGTCCTGGTTTCGGGAACCGACGGGGTGGGGACTAAGCTGGATATAGCCTTTCGGATGAAAAAATACGACACAGTGGGGATCGACTGTGTGGCCATGTGCGTCAACGATATATTATGCCACGGGGCCCGGCCCCTCTTTTTTCTGGATTACCTTGCCTGCGGGAAACTCAATGCCGATGTGGCGGCCGCCCTGGTTAAGGGGGTTGCCGCGGGTTGCCGGGAAACAGGCAGCGTCCTCCTGGGGGGGGAAACCGCGGAGATGCCCGGCTTTTACGAGCCGGAAAAATACGATATCGCCGGTTTTGCCCTGGGCATTGCGGACCGGAAAAAAATCATCGAGGGGAAAAATATCCGGGCCGGGGACGCCCTTATCGGCATAGCCTCCTCGGGGGCCCATTCCAACGGCTTTAGTTTGATCCGCCGGGTGATCCCCGACTTAAACGAAGATTTCGGGGGCATGCCCATAGGCATGGCCCTTTTAGAACCGACCCGGCTTTATGTTAAACCCGTCTTGGGCCTCATGGAGGAGTTTGAAATCCGCGGCATGGCCCATATCACCGGCGGGGGGTTTTATGAAAACATTCCCCGCATGTTCCCCCCCCTTCCCGGGGAAAGGGCCCCCGGCTTTGACGCGGTGATCCGAGAACCCCGGCACCCCCAAAAGCCGGGGCTTTACTGGACCATCCCTCCCCTGTTCGCCCGGATCGCCTACGGCCTAAAGGACGGAAGCCTTCCGGGGAGCCAGGCGGAAGGGGGAATTACCCCCGGCCTCCGGGGAGCGGCGGCGCAGCAAGCGGGGGCGGAACTTCTCGAAACCGACGGGGTTTTAAGAAAACTCATGTTTAATACCTTCAATATGGGGATTGGCTTTGTTTTGGCCCTGGCTCCGGAAAACGCGGCGGAGGCAATCGCCTTCCTGGCCGACCGGGGGTATCCCGCCTGGGAAATCGGCCGGGCAGAAGCTCCGGCGGGCCAGACCGGGGAAGTGCGGTTTGAATAAATCCGGGGTGCCGAAGGACGGGGCCGGGGCTTTCGTGAATATCCTGGTCCTGGTTTCCGGGAACGGTACCAACCTGCAGGCCCTTTTGGACGCGGAAAAGTCCGGCGCCCTGGGGAAGGGCAGGATCGCCGGGGTCGTCTCTGACCGGGAAGGGGCCTACGCCCTGGAACGGGCCCGTCTTCGGGGCGTCCCCGGCTTTACCGAACTGCCGGATCAAAGCCTGCCCAAAAAGGAACGGCGGCAGGAACTTTCGGACCGGGTCCTTCGCCATGCCCGGGACTTCGACGCCCGGCTTATCATCCTTGCGGGGTTTCTTTCCATTCTGGAGGGGGAACTCCTTACCGCCTATGCCGGGCGGATCATCAATATCCACCCCAGCCTGCTCCCGAAATTCGGCGGCGCCGGCATGTACGGCCAGCGGGTCCACCGGGCGGTTCTAGCCGCGGGAGAAACCGAGTCGGGCTGCACGGTACATATCGTGGACAAGGGAACCGATACGGGACCTGTCCTCTTGCAGAGAAGGGTTCCTGTCTTGGCCGGGGACACCCCGGACAGCCTGGCGGAAAGGATCCACCGGGAAGAACATATCGCCCTCACTGAAGCCGCGGCCTTGATGGTACAAAGGCAATCATCCCCCTAAAGGGATACTAATAAATAATGAAATACCGGTAAGGAGTTTTATCATGAAAAAACGGGCGCTCATCAGCGTATTTAATAAAGAAGGCATTTTGGACCTGGCCTCTTTTTTAGCCGGCGCGGGCTGGGAGATCCTCTCCACCGGGGGAACCGCCAAACACCTTACGGAAAACAAGGTCCCCGTAACCGATGTCGCGGAGGTAACGGGTTTCCCGGAATGCCTGGACGGCCGGGTTAAAACCCTGCACCCGGCGATCCACGCGGGGCTCCTTGCCCGGCGGGATCTTCCTTCCCACCGGGAAACCCTGGAAAAGCTCCGGCTTGCCCCTATCGACCTGGTCTGCGTCAACCTCTATCCTTTTTTTGAAAAGGTACAGGCGGGGCTTTCCCTGGAGGAGACCGTGGAGTTTATCGATATCGGCGGGCCCGCCATGCTCCGTTCGGCGGCGAAGAATTACCGGGACGTGGTGGTCCTTACCGATCCCGGGGATTACGGGGAAGCAACGGCGGGGCTTAAGGCGGGGAATGTGCCGGAGGATTTTCGAAGGCGCCTGGCGGCCAAGGTTTTCGACCTCTGTTCCGCCTACGACGGGGCCATTGCCCGGTACCTCCTGGACCAGGATCCCGGCCGGCCGGATTCGGCCTATCCCCCGTATTGGCCCCTTTCCCTCAAAATGGCCCAAAGGCTGCGGTACGGCGAAAACAGCCATCAGTCGGCGGCGCTCTACTTCAATACCGACCGGCCCGGGGCTTTCTCCGCTATGGAGCAGCTCCACGGGAAGGAACTGGGATACAATAATATCCGGGATTTGGATCTGGCCTGGAAAGCGGCCTGCGCCTTCGGCCTTTTCTCCGGGACCGTTCCGGCGGCCCCCCTGGGTGAAGAGGATGTGGTCCGGCTTCTGGGGGAAGGGGCGGCTCAAACGGCGCCGGGGGCAAACCGGGCATGCTGCGTTGCGGTAAAACATAACACCCCCTGCGGCATCAGCCTGGGGAAAACCCTCCTTGAGGCCTATAAAAAAACCTACGCCTGCGATCCTGTCTCCATTTTCGGCGGCATTGTGGCCTGTAACGTCCCGGTTGATAAGGCAACGGCGCAAAAGCTCTCGGAGCTTTTCCTGGAAATCGTGGCTGCCCCGGATTTTGAGCCCGGCGCCCTGGAAATCCTTACAAAGAAAAAAAATATCAGGATCATGAAAGCCCTCCGGCCGCCGCGGGAAAAATTTGAATATGCCGCCGTGGACGGGGGGCTTTTAGCTCAGGAGACGGACCGGAAGCTCCTGGAAAAATGGGAAGTGGTAACCAAAACCCAGCCCGCGCCGGAACATATCCGGGACATGATCTTCGGCATGCGAGCGGTAACTTATGTAAAATCCAACGCCATTCTCATTGTCAAGGACGAGGCCGCCGCGGGGATAGGGGGCGGTCAGGTGAACCGGATCTGGCCGGCAGAACAAGCCCTGGCCCGAAGCGTCCCGGCCCTCAAGGCCGCCGCGGAAGCCGCCGGCCCGGGGGATGCCGGGGAAGGATTCGCCGACGGAACCCCGGCCCGGGTTTTAGCCTCCGACGCCTTTTTCCCCTTCCCGGATGTGGTCGAAGCCGCCGCCGCCGCGGGGATCAAGGCCATTATCCAGCCCGGGGGCTCGCTTAACGATAATCTTTCAATAGACGCCTGCGATAAACACGGCATCGCCATGGTCTTTACCGGAATCAGGCATTTTAAGCATTAGGCCCGGCCTTTCAATGAGGGCCCGCGAAAAACAGGAATTATCGGGGGTACGCTGTGAAGATATTGCTTATTGGTTCAGGAGGCCGGGAACACGCTATGGCGTGGAAACTTGCCCGGTCGGAAAGGGTGGACGCCGTTTATCTGGCCCCGGGGAACGGCGGCACCGCCGGGGAGGCAAAGTGTCAAAACCTTCCGGTAAAGGGGGGGGACCCCGCAAGCCCCGAAGGGCAGGAGGATCTATGCCGCTTTGCCGCAAGGGAAGGGATCGATCTTACCCTGGTGGGCCCCGAGGCGCCCCTGGCGGCGGGCATTGTAGACCGGTTCCGGGAACGGGGGCTTCCGATCCTGGGGCCGGATAAAAGGGCCGCCCGGCTGGAATCAAGCAAGGTATACGCCAAGGCCTTTATGAAAAAATACGGCGTCCGCTGTGCCGGAAGCCGGGATTTTGTCCAGGCCGCCCCGGCCCTTGAGTATGCCCGGAAACACTTTGACGGGAAGGCCCCGGGGGGAATTTCCCCCCTGGTGATCAAGGCCGACGGCCTCGCCGCGGGCAAGGGCGTGGTCGTGGCGGATAATCTCGGGGAAGCGGAGGGGGCGATAAACGCCTTTATGCGGGATAAAACTCTGGGAGAGGCCGGGGCCTCGGTGGTGCTGGAGGATTTTCTTTCGGGCCGGGAAGTTTCCATCCTGGCGGCGGTCAACGCGGGTCCCCATTCGGAGGGGCAAAACAGTCCGGGGGCGATAGTGCCCTTTATCCCCGCCCGGGATCACAAACGCCGTTACGACGGGGACCGGGGGCCGAATACGGGAGGCATGGGGGCTGTCGCCCCGGTGCCGGACTTTACCGGTTCCTGCCAAAGGGACTTTAAACAAAACATCCTCAGCCCCACCCTCAAGGGGATGCTGGCCGAGTCCCTGACCTACCGGGGGTTTATCTTTTTCGGCGTTATGGTAAAAAACGGAGAAACCTTCCTTTTAGAATACAATGTCCGCCTGGGGGACCCCGAAACCCAGGCGGTTTTGCCCCTGATGGATTCTGATTTTGCCGATCTTTGTACCGCCATTTCCGAGGGCGGTCTTGACCGCTTTCCCCTCACATGGAAACCCGCCGCGGCCTGCGCCCCGGTGGCGGTGGCCGCGGGCTATCCCGGAAACTACCGGAAGGGGGATCCCGTCACGGTTAACCGGGACGCCCTCGCGAAAACCGGGGCCCGGCTTTTTATTGCCGGCGCTTCGGGAGAACCGGGAGGCGGCCCGGGACTGCGCTGTTCCGGGGGCCGGGTCCTGGCGGTATCCGCCCTGGGCTCCGGCGCGGATGAAGCCCGGCAACGGGCCTATGAGGCCCTTGAGGCTATTCGCTTTGAAGGAATGGATTACCGGAAGGATATTGGCGCGGAATAAATTTGACCCCCTGAATTGCGGGTCAGGTTTAGCGGATAATCCTGGGAAAAAAGCGAAGATTAACGCCCTTTTAAAACTGTATTTATCGAAATTTAACACTCCGGAATAAAATGGTAGTCGCAAACCGGCAGCCTTATGCCAAACAAACCAATTTCGGAGGTTCCCTTAAATGAAAGTTTTTTTCCCTGCCCTGACGGTGACGATCCTTTGTTTTACCTTGCTGGGTTCCTGTTCCCAGGAATCAAAGACCGCCTCCCCTCCCGCCGCGGCCAATTCCGCCCCGTCCCCCCGGGCAAACTGGCCGGATAAGATCACCATTGTCCAGATGCCGATCGAGAACTATCCCGACGCCGGCAGCAAGAACGAAAAATTCCGCAGCGGCCTGGAAGAACGCCTCGGCCGCAAGGTGGAAGAGCTGGAGGCCTTTGAATACGCCGTCGGCATTGAGGCGATGAGGGCCGGCAAGCTTGACATACTCCTCGTATCGCCCATGAGCTATTACCACGCTAAGCGGTTTGTGGAAGTGGAACCCCTGGTTACCACCGCCGTTATGGGCGCCGTGCCCTACAAAACCGTGTTTATCACCAAAAGCGGCCGGGAGGACATCAACAGCATTGAAGACCTGCGGGACAAGACCTTCGCCTTTGTTGACCCCGCGTCCTCCTCGGGCTTCATGTATCCCAAGGCCCACCTGATTACCCGGCTCGGCCTTGAGGCGGAGCGGCTTGAACAGCCCGGTTACTTTTTTAAGACCCTTACCTATTCGGGCAAACACGACTTCAGCGTTGTCGGGGTAGACATGGGGGATTATGACGCCGCCGCGGTGGCCTTGCAGGTTATCGGGCAAATGCATGACGCCGGGGCTGTCAACCGGGAGAACATCAAGATTATCGGCGAAACCGAGGTCATCCCCAGCGCGTGTTATGTGATCCGCCCGGATCTGCCCCAGGATTTGAAGGAGGAGATTCTGGATTACTACCTCTCTTACAATGACCCGGAATTTTTTAAAACCTTTTATCAAAGCCCGGATATGCGCTTCATCCGGGCCTATGATTCCGATTACGCCGTGGTCGACGAGATGGCGCGTATTTTGAAAATCGAAGGGTAAGCCGGTGGAAGCGATCCTAAAAATCCGGGGCCTCAGGAAAAGTTACGGCCCCTTTGAGGCCCTGAAGGGCATAGACCTGGATTTCTATCCCGGCGAGTTTGCCGTTGTGGTCGGCCCCTCCGGGGCGGGAAAATCCACCCTCATCCGGTGCGTCAACCGCATGATCGACCCCTCCGGCGGGGAGATCCTTTTTAACGGCATGCACATGGAGTCCCTGGGGGGAACACAACTGCGGAAGCAGCGGTCCCAGATCGGGATGATTTTTCAGCATTACAACCTCATAGGCCGGACAAATGTCATAAAAAACACCCTCCACGGCCGCCTGGGGCACATGAATTTTTTCCAAAGCCTCCTCGGCCTGTACCCGGACACGGACAGGGAACGGGCCTTTAATCTGCTGGAGGAAGTCGGCCTGGCGGAACAGATCTACAAGCGGGCCGACGCCCTTTCCGGGGGGCAGATGCAACGGGTCGGCATCTGCCGGGCGCTGATGCAGGAGCCGAGGCTCCTGCTCGCGGATGAGCCCATCGCGTCCCTGGACCCCAAATCCGCGGAAATCGTGATGGATCAGCTTAAACACCTGGCGGAAGAACGGGGCATCTGCTGTATCGTGAACCTGCACCAGGTTGATTTCGCCCGGCGCTACGCCAGCCGCGTTATCGGCGTTAAGCAGGGGATCCTGGTGTTTGACGGCAGGCCGGAATTCTTTACCGAAGACATGGCGCGGAACATCTACGAAGGCAAAGAGGCCCAGATGGGGGATAAAAGGCCGGAGATAAAGGGTATGCCGGGGGAGGCGGTCTATGAGCCGGGCTATGCGGCTGTCTGACAAACCGGCGGCGCGGGCGGGAGCCTCTGTTTTGGGGGGACTGGCGCTCATTGCCGCGGCCTTTTTCTGGCTTCAAATCAACCTGAAAGACATGATCCTGGCCCTGCCCGCCTTTATCAGATTTTTTGTCAACAATTTCCTGCCCCCGAATTTCAAAAACACCGGCGCGTACATCCCGCTCATCCTGGACACCATCTTTTTCGCCCTGGCGGGCACCTGTTTTTCCTCGGTTCTTGCCTTTATCATGGGCTTCCTCATGTCGGAACGTACCAACGGCATCCTGCCCCTCAGAACCGCGGTACGGTTCCTTATGTCGGTGCTGCGGAACGTGCCAATCCTGGTCTGGGCGGCGCTTTTGGTCCGCATTTTCGGGATAGGGAACATGGTGGGGCTCATCGCGCTGATCCTGGGAACCCTGGGGATGCTCTCCCGGTCCTACGCGGAATCGGCCAGCGAAATCTCCGGCGAAAAGATAGAGGCCCTCCGGGCCTGCGGCGCTTCCTATCCCCAGATACTCCTCCATGGAATCATCCCGGAGTTTGTCCCCCCCTGGGTAAACTGGACCCTGTTCTCTTTTGAGATCAATATCCGCGCTTCGGTGATCCTCGGCATGGTGGGGGCGGGGGGCATCGGCATCATGGTGCAGACGAACATCAGGCTGTTCAAATACGGCGAGGCCCTGTCGCTGATCATCATCCTGACCGTGATGATCCTCCTTACGGAATTTGCCGTAAACCAGATCAGAAAGAGGGTGCGCTGATGAAGAATCCCGCGGGGCGTTTACCCCTGTCCCCCCTTTCCTCCAAGATAAAAGCCGCGGCGCTTACCCTCGGGGTTATCGTGGCATTTACCGGCAGCACCCGGATACTAAAACTGGATATGGCGAAATTCCTAACCCGGCTGAAAAACGCGGGGCCGGTCCTTAAACGGTTCGCCGTGGCGGATTTTTCGGTGGCGGGAACGGCGGCCCTTGAAATGCTGGCCTCCCTGGCAATCGCCCTGGCCGCCCTGAGCATCGGCTTTGTTCTTTCCCTGGCGCTGGCCTTTCTCGCGGCGGAAAATACCGCCCCCAGTAAAACGCTTTCGGCCTTTATCAAAGGCGCCACCGCGGTTGTCCGCGCGGTTCCGGCCCTGGTATGGATGCTTATGATAGTGGCGAGCATAGGCTTCGGCAACACCGCCGGCCTCTTTGGCTTGCTTTTCCCCACCTGCGGCTACCTCATCAAGTCCTTCGCGTCGAGTATCGAGGAGCGGGGGACCGGCACCATAGAGGCCCTGCGCGCGACAGGGGCCAATTGGTTTTCCATTGTGCTGAAGGGCGTGCTGCCGATGGTCTTTGCCCCGGTGATGACCTGGACGGCGATGCGGATGGAATTCAATATCGCCGAATCCATCAATCTCGGCATGGTCGGGGTGTCGGGCATAGGGGCCTATCTGATGCGGGTCCTGGGCAAATATGATTACGGCGCCGTTTCGACCATCGTCATCGTGATCCTGGCGGTGATGCTTGCCATGGAAGCGGCGGTGAACAGGCTGAGGAA
>JAITRD010000164.1 GCA_031288575.1 Treponema sp.
GATCGGGCGATCGGCGATTACACCGAAGCTATTCGGCTTGACCCGAAGGATGCCTCCACATTTTTCAATCGCGGCAACGCCTACGATGAAAAAGGGGATTACGATCGGGCGATCGGCGATTACACCGAAGCCATTCGCCTTGACCCGAAGTATGTCTCCGCATTTTATAATCGCGGCAACGCCTACGATGAAAAAGGGGATTACGATCGGGCGATCGGCGATTACACCGAAGCTATTCGGCTTGACCCGAAGGATGCCTCCGCATTTAATAATCGAGGTATCGCCTACAGGAAAAAAGGGGATTACGATCGGGCAATCGGCGATTATACCGAAGCCATTCGGCTTGACCCGCAGTTTGCCTCCGCATTTAACAATCGCGGTATCGCTTACGACAAAAAAGGGGATTACGATCGGGCGATCAGCGATTACACCGAAGCCATTCGGCTTGACCCGCAGTTTGCCTCCGCACTCCCGTAATGGTTATGCGCTCATTATTAATGGGGGGTCCGGGGGGCCTTGGGCCCCCGGTGGGGGCGTTACGGGGGCAAGGCAGGCCGCTTTCGCGGCCATCAGAAACCCGTTGAGGGGGGTGGCGGAGGCCCGCAGGGCCGGAGCCAGGGGGGAGACTTCCCCCTCCTGAATATTTCTATGCGTTTGTTCCGCAACAATCGCGGCTGTTCAAGATATGGGGCATAGAGCAAGGGGGATTGCTTTTAATACGTATGTGGATTACAAAGAATCATTCTTGATCTTCACAAGGAGGCATAAACCATGGCGGGTCCATTAAACGCAAAGGTTATCATGGCGAAATGTTCAAATACAAAAAAGACTTTTGGTATGAGGATTGAACAACGGGGCGGGGATTGGGTGCGGACTTGGGCGTTTCCCCTTGATGAACGCAGGGCAAAACATGAGGGCTTTGACGCGAATACTGTCAGCGGTTCTATGAACGCCGATGGTGAATATCCCGGATGTCCTCATTGCGGCAGCGATGGATTTGTGCAGTGCGGCTGCGGGAAAATTGGCTGCGCGGGGGGCGTGGGGAATCACGGTAATTATGCGAAATATACCTGCCCCTGGTGCGGATCCCGCTGCGACCTGAGCGCAGCCGAGATTTTCGATGTTTCAGGCGGCGGCTATTAAGGGGTCCGGCGGTTCCCAAATGTCTGATTTTAGAGAGGGTTCAATTTACAGGAGGAACAATGAATGGCTGATTTAGTCAAAGGGGATTCAATCCGGACAAAACAGTTTAAAAAAGCAGTCGTTGAGGAAAAACTGGGCGAAGGCGGTCAGGGCGCGGTTTACCAGGTGGATTATGACGGCAAGCCTAAGGCGCTTAAATGGTATTCGGGGAAAAAGTTAAAAAATCCCGAGAAATTCTACGAAAATCTTGAGAACAACATTAAGAAAGGAAGGCCTACCAGGGCCTTCCTGTGGCCGGAAGATATTACCGAACATGACGGTAAAGCTTTCGGCTACATCATGGATTTACGGCCCCCGGAGTTCAAAGAATTTTCCCAATTCCTTATTGCTAAAGAAATCTTTGCCAGCGTAACCGCGATGGTCAATGCCGCGCTGCATATTACCGCCGGTTTCCGGGCGCTGCATAACAACGGATACAGTTATCAAGACTTGAACGACGGCAACTTTTTTATCAACCCCAAAAACGGCGATGTGCTTATTTGTGATAACGATAATGTGTCGGAATACGGCAGGAATTCCGGGATTGCCGGAAAGGCCCGCTACATGGCGCCGGAGATTGTTGCCAAAAAAGCAAAGCCCGACATCATGACCGACAGGTTCTCCCTTTCGGTGGCGCTGTTTCTGCTCTGGACAAACAATCACCCCCTGGAAGGAAAGAGCGGCTGTCCCGTATGTATGGATGCGGCCCACGAAAAAAAAATTTACGGAACAAATCCCGTGTTCATTTATGATCCCGCCGACAATTCCAACCGGCCCGTACAGGGGATCCATAAAGGCGCCATAACCCGCTGGCCTTTCCTGCCGGAATACCTGCGCCAGGAATTCATCAAAGCCTTTAGCAAGGAGTTGATGAGCGATCCCTCCAAACGAATCATAGAGCAGGAGTGGCTGCGGCTCTTTATCCGCATGAGGGGCGAGATTTACAAGTGTTCCTGCGGGGAAGTGTATTTCGCCGACCCGGAGAATCCAAATCCTTGTCCCAATTGTAAAAAAGCCGCTACCTTCCCGTTCTACATAAAAACCAGCCGGTATAACCTTCCGGTACATCAGCGCACAAAACTGTATGCCTGCCATACGGAAAAGGACTCTGATGATTTTGAGACCCTAACCGGGGAAGCCGCGGCAGAGAAGAACGGCGGTTTTGGACTCAAAAATGTGTCGAAGAAAAAGTGGGCGATAACCGAAGGGGAAAGCACAGGGCCGCTTGTTCCCGGCGCTTCCTTTATGCTCAAGAAAAACATGTCCATCAATTTTGGCGCTGATACTGCTGAAATAAAATAAATTCGCAAGGAGAAAGAAATGGCATTGACAGACAAGGTAGAAATTCCCAGAAGGACGATGGTGTTGTTTTTTGTAATCGACGCTTCCGGCAGCATGGCCGGCTCAAAAATCGGCACGGTGAATGCCGCAATCGAGGAAGTCCTGCCCGACTTAAAAGAGTTGTCCGCTAAAAACGCGGACGCGCTAATCAAGATTGCGGCCCTGGAATTTTCAAGCGGAGCCCAGTGGATTACCGCCGGCGGGCCGGTCGAACTCGAGCAGTTTTATTGGCACTATATAGAGGCCGGAGGTGTTACCGATTTTGGCGCTGCCTGTAAAACCTTAAACGAAAAACTTTCGACCAATGGCTTTATGCGGGAAGCTGCCGGTTCTTTTGCCCCGGCAATCATTCTGCTGTCTGACGGTGAACCCACCGATGACTGGCAGGGCGGCCTCAAGATACTTAAAGAAAACAAATGGTTCAAAGCGGGGATAAAAGCCGCGATTGCCATAGGGGATGAAGCAAACAAAGACGTCCTCAAGGAGTTTACCGGCGGCATGGAAGCGGTTTTGGAAGCCAGCAACCGAGGGATGCTCAAAAAGATGATCAAGTTTCTCTCCATCCGATCTTCAGAAGTGGGGAGCAAGAGTTCCAACGTCGGCGATTCATCGACGGATATGGGGGATGAACAGAAACAGAAAGAGTTAAACGATTCCTTGCAGGAATTTGCTGAAAACGCCGCCTCGGAGCCGGAGAACGATCAGAAGGACTGGTAATGGGTACGCCTTCTTACCGGTCATTCTCCGCCACGGCGACCGGCATAAGCCACATAAAAAACGGCAAGGGCTGTGAGGATTATTCACTTCATTACGAATCCGCGCAGATTGCCTTTGCCGTAGCTGCCGACGGGCATGGGGACGAAAAC
This sequence comes from Treponema sp., assembly GCA_031288575.1. Classification (GTDB taxonomy): domain Bacteria; phylum Spirochaetota; class Spirochaetia; order Treponematales; family Breznakiellaceae; genus JAITRD01. Next base: position 3,390 of record JAITRD010000164.1, read on the forward strand.
TATTTCCGCAGCGCAAAGGGGGCGGAAGCGGCCGCCGCTGTCGCAAAAGACGCTGTTATTCAACTTAATGACACGTTAAGACCTCGCTTGCTTAACATAATCAATTTGAAGCAAATGCCTGCAAAAAAAGAATTTGAAAAATTTATCCATGACCTTATCAAATACATCATAAAGTCCTGGCGGGACAAGGTTGAAACGGATTATACCGATAATCCTTTCACGGAAGAGGAACTGGCGAATGTCGGGGAAAAATATCGAAAACGCTATGACGCGGGGCAGAGCCTGCATCATGCCTATGGAACCACCCTGATAGCCGCCGCCGCGACTAAAGAATACTGGTTTGGCATTCATATCGGGGACGGCCGGTTTACCGTACTCTACCGGGACGGTACTTTTGGCCAGCCCGTTCCCTGGGATGAACGCTGCTTCCTCAATGTTACCACCTCGCTATGCGATGACGATGCGTCGGATAGCGCGCGTATAGGCTATGCCCTCGCGCCCGAGCAGCTGCCCGCCGCTTTCTTTTTATGCAGCGACGGCGTAGACGACAACTACCCTGTCGAAGAAAACGAGAAGCATCTGTATAAACTCTACCGGCTCATTGTGACCACCTTTGCCGAAGAGGGCTTTGATTCCACCTGCCGCCAACTGAAAGACCTTGCCGGCTCTTTCGCAACCAAAGGCAAGGGAGACGACACCAGTATCGCCGGAATCATCGACATGGAAGCGGTAAAAGACATCGAGCGAATCTGGAAACAGGAGGAAGCGGAGGACCAAAAAGCGGCAAAGGACGAGGGAGTGAAGGCGGCGGCAGTTGGAGGAGCCGCCGCCGCAATAGAAGCCTATAAGAAACAGATAGCGAGCGAATGTAAGATGTATGGAGGCTTCGAGAACCACGGATAATAATGAGGGGTCCGGGACCCCTAGTAGGCAGTCAGCAACGAAATTGTGAGGCGTACTCAGGAGGGAGGAAGTCTCCCCCCTGGTTCCGGCCCTGCGGGCCTCCACCACCCCCCTCAACGGGGGCGCGGCCCCCGTAACGCCCCCGCCGGGGGGCCCAAGGCCCCCCGGACCCCCCATATACATTTCACAATTTCTTTACTTCACGTTACCTGATGCCGGCTAATTGTTTCCGGTAGGCTTCGATATATGGCGCAAGAAGCCCGCGTTTTTCGCCGGGATGCTTCTCGTAGAAAGCGCCGCCTATGGTGAAACACGCGAATCCTCCCGCAACCGTACCCTGAACGGCACATTCCCGCAGGTCCGCCTTAGCTCCCGGGGCGGCGGCTAACTGTTCCGCCAGGCTGGCGATGACGCCGCCTGAAAAGTTATCGCCGCAGCCTGTGGTGTCCCCCCGGCGTTCAGGATAATCCGCAAGCTCCTGGTTGACGGCCTCGCAGACCGGCAGGGAACAGAGTTCCGCCGGGGCGAAAACGCCCTTCCCCGCGGCGGCGAGTGTGACAGGCCGGGAACCGTCGGTAATGATCGCCGCCCCCGTCCCCCGGGCCAGGAACCAGCGCAACGCGTCTTCCGTCTCCGAAGTTCCCGATGTTTTAAGCGCCTCGTCCTTGTCGGCAATAAGGAGATCGATGAAAGGATAGGCGTCGTCCTCAACGCCGAGTTTCCATTTTTTGCCTGGAAAAGCGGCTTCGCCGCGAAAATCGTAGACCAGGTTTACTACCCGCACAGCTCCGCGCGCCCCGGCCCGTTTGAGAAGGGATGTAAGGCTGTCATGCAGAAGGGGAACTAACGCCGTTCCCCCAAACGCGGCGATGCGGGCGTCAAAGAAAGAATCGTCCAGGTCATCAGGACCAAAACGGCTCGCCGCCCCCAGCAGATTGATAAAGGTCCGCTCGCCATGGCCGTTATCGTAATGGGGATCCGAAATGACGTCCGTCCGGGGTTCGGCCCCTTCCTTCCGTGTCAGCCGGAATTCTTTAAGAGGGAGCCGGGCCAGGGCTGCCTCCACAAAGTCTCCCGCTTCGTCTGAACCCCGCATGCCATAGTAACTGACCTCCGCCGCCCCGCCCAGAACCTGGGCCGCGTGGGCCAGGGAGACGATAGAAGGCCCGCCAAGATTGCGGGAATCAGGCGGGCCGCCGGTTATCTCCGCCAGGGCCGCTTCATAGGGCTTGCCGGTAAACCGCTCAAAGTCTTCGGCAAAGACCAGACGGCCAGGGCTAAGGCCGCCGTCCCCTTCCCGCCGGGACAAAGCCTGCTTAAAGGCAGGCGCGGAGAAATCACTGTGGGCATACAGAATATCCGCCAGACAGCAGCCTGTTCCATGAACAACCATGAATCTTCCCCCCTCTCGCATTTTATCTCCTTTTGTATATACTATTTTGACAAATCTATCAACTGTATTTAATGCCGTCTCGTTTAATGTCAATTATCCAATTACCGCTGTGATTATCCGTCATTATTACCTGAATATTCAAACATAACCTGAGTTAAAAGAACGTTTAAAATGCCATAGATGGGGTTTTCCAAAACCAGCCAAGCTTTGGGAAAACCTCTATTACCTTTTGTCTTATTACTTTACTGCTTGCGTGTACTCCCTTCTGAAAATATTATAGAAAGGACTTATAAAGAAAGGTCCGCGAAAGATACGAATCGGCACGATATACCTATTGTTAATTATTTATATTCATTTTTTTATTAAGAATCTCTTGCAATGATATTATTGAATTGATATAATAAAAAAATAAATATTTTAAGGAGCTATTAATGGCAAAACAGAATCTTAATGTTCCTTCCACGGTTTTAGCGAAACTAATGGAAGACTACGAACTTAATCCCTCAAAATTAGGCGCGGCTATCAACATTAATCAGGCGACTCTTCGGCTGATCCTGCAGGGGAAAGGCAAAATCTCTTGCCTTGTTGCCCTCAAACTCGCGAAATTTTTTGGCAACACCGCGGAGTATTGGCTGAACCTGCAGAATCAATACGAGCTTGCCGAAGCGGCTAAAGACAAGGAATTAACCGCCGTCCTAAAAAGCATAAAAAAGGTAGCAAAGCCCCGTGCCGCGAAGAAAACGGCGGCAAAGGCTGATGACGCCAAGGCCAAAAAAAGCGGAAAAGCGGCGGCGGATTCCAAAAAAACAACCAAGACGGCAGCCGGCAAAACCACCGCGACAAGGAGAACCGCCACAAGGAAATCGGCGGTGGAAAAGGCGGCGGAACCTAAGCCCACCGGCGCCAAGAGGGGCAGAAAGCCCAAGAACGCGGCGGCAGCTCCTGTTCCAGAGCCTGACCCCTCCGTTGCGTTTGAATCTGACGATATGCTTTACTCTGAACCCGTGTTTGATTCTGACGCTGTGTTTAACGCTGAATCCGCAATTGACGCTGAGGCTGAATCCGCATCCGATTCTCAGCGGGAAGAAGAAACGCCATCCGAGGGGGGAGAGGCTTTTTCCTCCTGTCCATTTTCAGAAACGGTTTACCGTCAGGAAGAATAGTATTTTTGGCAAAAATGTGGAAAACCACGGTAAGATTATCCTAAAACGAACCGTTGACCCGCGTTTTGGGATAATCTTTTATAACAACGGATTACCCGGAGGGCGGATGTTCAGCCGGGATAATCCGTTGGCTTGTTTGAAAAAAATCCCGGCTTTGAAAAAATCCTTTAGTCTTGTTTCTATGGTAACGATTTGTGTTTTCAAAGTTCCCAGGAGATTAGCATGAAAAATATAAAAAGTTTGATAAAAAATTTGCTTGATCGTTATTTTTTCGCGGAAAAAATTTCTATAGATATACGGGTATTGAATGCATTAGGACTTATCGGAATGACTTCGACGCTTATGGTCGTTATTATCCGCATCATTATCGGCTCAAACTTAGTCCTGACCATCTCCCTGCTGGGGCTGTTTTTTTCCCTGGCCTGCATGCTGTTTATTGGGAACCTTTACCCAGGCCGCCGTATAGGTCTCCTGGTTACCCTCATAATCACGGGGGATATACTGTTTCCTGCCGCGTTTTTTCTCCTGGGCGGAGCGGACAGCGGCATGACCGCCTTCTTTGTGGCAAGCCAACTGCTGATATTTCTTCTGATCAAGGGAAAGCCTTTTATCCTGCTGTTCGGTCTTCATGTTCTCGTGATTATCTTCACCTATTATGTTGGGTACCATTTTCCCTCCTTTGTCAAGCCCATGACCCCCCACCAGCAATTTTTAGATAATATCCAATCTATCCTCCTAAGCGGGCTGGCCATAGGGTTTGCGATCAAATTCCAGGGCCAGGTCTACCTTAAAGAAAAAACAAAAACCGATAATTTCAGTAAAGAAATTCTAAAAAATGACAAGCTGCTTCGAATGGTAAACGATACCGCGGCTATACTGCTTACAGCGGACGAAACCAAGTTTGAAAGCTCACTACAGATATGTATGGAAATACTGGCTGACTGCGTTGATGTTGATCATGTCTACATCTGGAAAAACCAAGTGGAACAGGACGGCCTCTACTATATTCAAAAAGCGGTCTGGAAAAAAGACTCAAGCCCCGGCAACGCAATCATGGACAAGTTTGATTTCTCCTACAGCAACAGCCTTCCCGTGTGGGAAGAGCGGCTGCTCAACGGCGAATGTATAAACGGCCCAATCCGCGACCTGCCCTCGAAGGAATTTTTACGCCTGCATCCCTACGGCATCAAATCAATCCTGGTTATCCCGGTTTTTCTCCAGGAACGGTTTTGGGGCTTTATCAGTTTTGACGACTGCCGGAATGAGCGGCAATTTTCCCCATCAGAGGAAAATATTCTGCGTTCCGGGAGTCTCCTCATGGTAAACGCCGTGGTGCGGAACGAAATGACCGCCAGCCTCATACGGGCGCGGGAAGAGGCCCTTTCCAGCACTAAGGCAAAAAGCGAATTCCTGGCGAACATGAGCCATGAAATGCGCACCCCCATGAACGCCATCACCGGAATGACGATGATAGCAAAATCTTCGACCGATATAGACCAAAAAGATTATTGCTTAAAAAAAATTGAAGACGCTTCCACTCATCTTCTTGGAGTCATCAACGATATTCTTGACATGTCCAAGATAGAAGCCAACAAATTTGAGCTTTCACCGGAAAATTTCGATTTTGAAAAGATGCTTCAAAAAGTTGTAAACGTGGTCAACCTCAAGATTGACGAGAAGGGGCAGAGCCTTCACATGCATATAGACCAGAATATCCCGCCGTTTCTCTACGGTGACGATCAGCGCCTTACCCAGGTTATCGCGAACCTCCTCTCCAATGCCGTAAAATTCACCCCGGAACAGGGAATCATACGGCTGGACACCAGTTTGGAAGACGAACAGAACGGGGTCTGCACTATACAGGTTAAGGTGACCGACACGGGCATAGGCATTGCGGAGGAACAGCAAAGGCGGCTCTTTACTTCCTTTGAGCAAGCCGACAGTAGCACTGCCCGTAAATTCGGCGGTACGGGGCTCGGACTTGCCATTTCCAAGCGTATCGTTGAAATGATGGAAGGCCGCATAGAGGTTACATCCGAATTGGGGAAAGGCTCTTCCTTCATCTTTACCGTAAAACTCAAACGCGGCAGGGATGAACGGGACGGTTTATTAAACCCCGGCGTCAATTGGAAGAACCTGCGTACCATGGTTGTGGATGACAATCCCGATATATGCGCGTATTTTGAACGTATTGCCGAACAATCCAACTTCTCCTGTGTTTCTGTTTTAAGCGGAGAAGACGCGCTGTCGGCGATCCGTGAATCAGGGCCCTTCGATATTTATTTTATAGACTGGAAAATGCCCGGCATGAACGGCATAGAACTTTCCCGGGAAATTAAGCGGCAAAACTCAAGCAACGCCGTAGTCATCATGATATCCGCCGCGGAATGGCATACTATCGAAGTGGAAGCCAGGAACGCGGGGGTAGACAAATTCCTTTCCAAGCCCCTCTTCTCTTCGGTTATCATCGACTCCATAACCGAATGTATTGGCG
>JAITRD010000175.1 GCA_031288575.1 Treponema sp.
GCCTTTGGAAAAGCTGTTCCAGGGTATGCCGCGAGGGGGCCAGAATCCGGTTGGCGAAACGGTAAAACCACGACAGATATTTTTCTACCAGGGGCTTAAAAAAATCCAAATGAAAGAACCGGAGGTACTGGTAATAATCGGTATGGTAACTCATCACCAGGGGCAGATCCCGGGAGCGGGCGTATTTCAGGCCCTTGTAGCCGATTCCCAATTCGGTAACCACGTGTACCAGATCGGGTTTGAATTCATCGCAGAGATCAAAGATTTTCCGGCGCCGGGGAAAGGCCAGGCAGCTTTCCGGGGAAAGGGATGTTTTGATCCCCTTAAAACGATGGATTTTTTTGTTTTGCGGGACAGGATCCTCCGCCGGAATGTCCGCCCTCCCGGTCTTTGCCGGGCCGCCATATTCCTCCCGGCCGGGATGCCCGTTATAATCCGGCGCGAAAAAGGCGTACCGGATCTCCTTTTGATCCAGCCATGCCTGCAATTTGGACAGGGTATTGGTAACCCCGTTCAGTTCCGGCGTAAAGGTATCGGTAAAGTAGGCAATTTTCATTCAGCCTTCCCCTTTAAAAAATTTGTTTTCGGGGAATATATACCGATCCTCTGTTAAGGATTTGTAAGAAACAGATTAATAACAGGCAAAAAATAGAGCCTGTCCCAAAGCTGATTGGCTATGCGCTCAAGCGTGCAACCTTCGGTTGCTTGGGTTTTGGGACAGGCGCATAAAACAAAATATTATTTTTGCGCCGCGATTTGATTCCTGATATGGGCGGCGACTTTGGCATCCTGGCCTTTAATGTGGGTAACAAGCCATCCGCCGATTTTGTTTTTGAGCTCCTCAATAAGCCGATCCGTGGCCCCCTTCATGATGAGCTCATGGGATAAATCCCGCACGGTAACTTTAAAGTCGTCATGGTACTTTTTATGGATCGGAAAATCCGGGTATTTATATTTTTGCTGAAGCTGTTCCTCATCAAAAAAATGCTTTATGGTATATTGGGTTAAAAAATCCAGGCTTTTTGACACCTCTTCCTTGCCCTTGCCCTTGCGGCAGATTTCCAGAAGGTTGTTTACCGCGATAAACAAAGCCTTGTGCTGGCTGTCTATCAGTTCATTCCCGGTTTCCAAACTGCTGTCCCATACATAGTCCATAATATAAGCTCCTTACCATAAGAGATAATTCACTATACATATTATGGGGACAAGAAACAACATGAAGCGCCTTATTAATAGGGAACGACGGGCCGGGCGGGCAAGATACGGTTTTTCTTGTAATTCTCCCAAAATATAGTAGAATAGTATGACTAAATCGGCTTGAGGAGGAGAAAGATATGGCTTTATCGGCGGAAGAATTGTTAACCCAAATGACGGCGGAGGAAAAGGCTTCCCTCTGTTCGGGTCGCGACTTCTGGACTCTCAAAGGAATTGAACGGCTGGGGCTTTCCCCCATTATGGTAACCGACGGTCCCCACGGTTTGCGGAAACAGGCCGTGGCGAGCGATCATCTTGGGATCAACCAAAGCGTCCCCGCAACCTGTTTTCCCACTGCCAGCGCTACCGCTTGCAGTTTTGATCGGGAACTCTTGGAAGCTATAGGCCGGGCAATGGCCGAGGAATACCTGCAGGAAGGGGTGGCGGTTATTTTGGGGCCCGGGGCGAATATTAAGCGGAGCCCCCTGTGCGGTCGCAATTTTGAATATATAAGCGAGGACCCCTATGTAACGGGCGAACTGGCGGCGGCCCTGATTTTGGGGGCGGAAAATTTAGGGGTAGGAACTTCCCTGAAACATTACGCGGTCAATAATCAGGAACAGCGCCGTATGGTTATCAACGCGGTGGTGGATGAACGGGCCCTGCGGGAAATATACCTTGCCGGTTTTGAAAGGGCGGTCAAAAAAGCCCGCCCCTGGACGGTGATGTGTTCCTACAACCGGGTGGACGGCGTATACCTCAGTGAAAACAAGCGGTTCCTGTCGGATATTCTCCGGGACGAATGGGGTTTTGAGGGGCTTGTGATGACCGACTGGGGCGCCGCGAACGACCGGGTAGCGGGGGTAAAGGCGGGGCTTGATCTGGAAATGCCCGCTTCCGGGGGCTATAACGACGCAAAAATTGCGGAGGCCCTTAAAAAGGGCCTTTTGGAGGAGGCGGAGCTGGATAAGGTTGTCCTGCGGGTCATCAAGCTCATCCTTAAAGCCCAAGAGTCGCAAAGGCCCGGTTACCGCTATGACGCCGCCGTCCACCAGGCCCTGGCCCGCCGGGCTGCCCGGGAATCGGCGGTGCTCCTCAAAAACGAGGGGGTCCTTCCGGTATCCCCCGGTGTAAAAACCGCGCTTATCGGGGTCATGGCGAAGCAGCCCCGGTATCAGGGGGCGGGAAGCAGCCGGGTCAATCCCTCCCGCCTGGAAAACGCCTATGACGCCTTGACGGAAGCGGGCCTTGACATTGAATACGCGCCGGGTTATTCCCTGGTTCCCGGCAGCGGGCCCGATCCCAAGCTTATTGAAGAGGCCTGCGCCGTTGCCCAGGGTAAGGACCGGGTTCTTATCTTCGCGGGCCTCCCGGATGAATACGAAAGCGAAGGCTTTGACCGGAGTTCCCTGTCCATGCCGGAAAGCCACGTCCGGCTTATTGAGGCCGTGGCCAAGGTAAATCCCCGCACGGCGGTTATCCTGCAATGCGGCGCTCCGGTTTCTATGCCCTGGGCCTCCCAGGTTCAGGGGATCCTCCTTATGTACCTTGGGGGACAGGCCGGAGGGGGAGCCGCCGCGGACCTTATCACCGGTAAGGCCTCCCCCTCGGGCAAGCTGGCGGAGAGTTTTCCCCTTGCCCTGGAGGATAATCCCAGTTACGCCTATTTTCCCGGAGGAAAAAAGACCGTGGAGTACCGGGAGAGTATTTTTGTGGGCTACCGTTATTATGACACCCTTTCTAAGGAGGTGGCCTATCCCTTTGGCTACGGCCTTTCATATACCCGGTTCGCCTATGAGGATCTGCGGATCAGCGCCCCGGGCTGGAAAAACGGAGAGACCCTTGAGGTAAGCCTCCAGGTACGGAATGCCGGCGCTTGTCCCGGCGCCGAAATCGTCCAGCTTTATACGGGGCTTCGGGATTCCCGGATTTTCCGGGCGGCAAAGGAACTTAAGGGTTTTGAGAAGGTCTTTTTAGAGCCCGGGGAGGCAAAAAGGGTGAGTTTTACCCTGGACGCCCGGAGTTTTGCCTATTATAACGTGCCCGCCGCCGCCTGGACGGTGGAAGGCGGGGATTACCTCATACAAATTGGGGCCTCCAGCCGGGATATCCGCCTGGAAACCCTTCTCCCGGTGGAAGGAGACGGCAGGGAGGAATTGCTCGCCGGCCTCAAGGCCAGGGCCCCCGGTTATTATTCCCTGCCTTCGGGACGGCTTGAAATACCCGGCGCGGATTTTGAGGCCCTCTACGGGAAACCCCTCCCCGCGACGGACGGCGAGCCCGGGGAGCCCCTTACCATTAACAGCACCCTGTCGGAAATCACCGAATATCCCGCGGGGAAACAGCTCTACGACGGGCTGGCCGCCAATATGGCCGCAATGTTCGGGGAGGACAATAAGGACCTGAGACGGATGGCCGCCGCCATGCTGAATGATTTGCCCCTCCGGGGAATTGGCATGTTAAGCCAGGGCCAAGTTACCCCCGCTCAGATGGAGGGCCTGGTCGCGGCCCTTAACCGGGAACGGACTTCCGGGGCCTGAGGGAAACCGCTGGAAAATGGATTCCTATATTGGCGGCCTTGTTATTTCCCTTGGGATCTTGCTTATCTTTTCAGCCTTTTTTTCTGCCAGCGAGATGGCTTTTTCCTCGCTGAACCGGATCAAGCTGAAAAACCTCGTGTCCCGGGGAAATAAACGGGCGGCCCTGGCCTTGAAACTGGCTGACAACTACGACAAACTCCTCTCCACGGTTTTGATCGGGAACAATATCGTTAACATCGCCTCCTCCTCCCTGGCGACCCTCCTTTTTGTAGGCTTTTTCGGGAATGCCGGGGTGAGTTTAGCCACCCTGGTAATGACCGTTTTGGTCCTCGTGGTGGGGGAAATTTCCCCCAAAACCCTGGCGAAGGAGGCCCCGGAAGAGTTTGCCATGTTTGCCGCTCCCCTCCTGCGCTGGTTCATCCTGCTTCTTTCCCCCCTTAACCGCCTGGTCAGCCGCTGGAAGCAGTTTATCATCAGGATTTTCCGGGTAACCGGAAACCGCTCCGTGACAGAGGAGGAGCTTTTAACCTTTGTGGGGGAGGTCCGCCAGGAAGGGGGGATCAATAAGAGGGAGGAGGAGATGATCCGGCGGACCATTGAATTTGACGATCTCACCGCCAACGATATTTTTACTCCCCGGATTGACGTGACCGCGGTTTCCCTTTCCGCGACGGCGGAGGAGATAGAAAAAAAATTCTACGATACCGGCTATTCCCGTTTGCCGGTTTACCGGGAATCCCTGGATCAGATCGCCGGAATCATGCTTCTTAAAGATTTTTATTACGAGGTAGTCAGCCGGGGCCATAGCCCGGAAAGTATCATCAAACCGGCGGTTTTTGTCCCCAAGTCTATGAAAATTTCCGGGCTCCTTAAAACCTTGCAGGAGAAAAAATCCCACATGGCCGTCCTGGTGGATGAATTCGGCGGAACCGTGGGCATTGTTACGGTCGAGGATATTTTAGAAGAACTGGTGGGCGAGATTTGGGACGAACATGACAAGGTGGTGAGGGATATTGTAAAGCTCGGCCCCCAGAGTTACCGGGTTTTGGGGAAGACCAATCTGGAAGAACTTTTTGATTATTTTTCCATAGCCGGGGGGGAAGAAAAAAACAGATCCGGCTATCCCCGGAATACTACCGTGGGAAGCTGGGTTATGGAACGGCTCGGTTCTCCCAAGGCCGCGGATTTTTTTCAGTACAAGGATCTTATCATTACCGTGTCCAAAATCCACCGGCACCGGGTGATGGAAGTTACGGTAACGGCTGCCGGGGAAGGGGTTCCGGGCGGGGAGATGGCAGGCCATGGAGAAAAATGAAATTTTGGTAATCTACGGGGATAACCCGGAGGAGATGGCCCGCCGTCTTGCGGAGGCGGCGGGCCTGGCGGAGCTTATCGGGGATCGGGAAAAACAGGTGGGGCTCAAGCCGAACCTGGTGGTTTCCCGGCCCGCCGGGGAGGGGGCGACCACCCATCCGGAAATCCTCCGGGGGCTTATCGCTTATTTGCAGGGGAAGGGTTTTTTTAACCTGCTGATCCTGGAAGGTTCCTGGGTAGGGGATAATACCCAGGATGCCTTTTCAGTCTGCGGTTACCGGCAGCTTGCCAAAGATACCGGGGTAAAGCTTATGGACACCCAGCAGGACCGGGCCCGTCCTTATGATTGCCGGGGCATGAAAATTGAAATCTGCGACAGCGCCCGGGGCCTGGATTTTATGATCAACCTGCCGGTAATGAAGGGCCATTGCCAGACCCGGCTTACCTGCGCCCTTAAAAACAGCAAGGGGATTATCCCCGACCGGGAAAAACGGCGTTTCCACAATCTGGGCCTCCACAGGCCCATAGCGCACCTGAATACGGCGGTCCGCAACGACTTTATCCTGGCGGACGGCATCTGCGGGGACCTGGATTTTGAGGAAGGGGGAAATCCCCTTCCGGCGGGACGGCTTTTCGCCGCCCGGGACCCGGTACTCTGCGACGCCTGGGCCGCGAACCAGATGGGCTACGGCCTGGAGGAAATTCCCTATATCGGCCTGGCGGAACAGCTCGGGGTGGGGAGCGCCGACTTGGAAAAAGCCCTGGTCCGGGAACTTTCATCCCCCGGGGAGCCCCTCCGGGGAGGCAGCCTCCCCAAACCCTCGGGCAAGGTCCGGCAGCTTGCCCGGTATATCCGGGAAGACGAAGCCTGCAGCGCCTGTTATGCCGCCCTCGTCTTTGCCCTCTCCCGGCTGGACCGGGAAGAGCTGGCCCGGCTCCGGGAGCCCCTGTCTGTCGGGCAGGGTTTCCGGGGCAAGCCGGGAAAAACCGGGGTGGGTTTATGCACCGGGAACTTTACCGCTTCCGTAAAGGGCTGTCCCCCCAGCGGGGCGGAAATTTTAACCTTCCTGCGGGCCCGGCTGTCAGGCTGAGGGCCGGAAATGGCAAAATCCGGTTCCGGCAAAGGGACGAATGTCAAAAGGACGAACGTCCTCAGGCTCCTGGATGCGGGGGCCGTTCCCTATACAACCCTTGAGTATCCGGCGGATGAATCGGACCTTTCCGCCCGGCACGCCGCGGAAGCCCTGGGACTCCCGGCGGAACGGGTCTTTAAAACCCTGGTGCTCCGGGGAGAGTCCGGGGCTTATCTGGTCTGCTGCATTCCCGCCGGGGCGGAACTGGACCTAAAAAAGCTTGCCCGGATCAGCGGGGAAAAAAAGGTCGAGCTTATTCCCGTAAAGGACCTGCTGCCCCTTACCGGCTATGTCCGGGGCGGCTGTTCTCCCATCGGCATGAAGAAGCAGTTTCCTACTTTCATCGACGAGACCGCGGAGCTTTTTGATACTATTTCCGTCAGCGCCGGGGCCCGGGGTTTGCAGGTCCTCCTGGCCCCCGGGGATCTTCTGGGTTTTATTTCCGCCAAAACCGCGGATTTGATCTTTCCGTTAAAAAATTGCTAACCTAGAGACACGCCGGGCCTTAATTTCTATACTAGGAACATATTTGCTATTCCAGGAGGAAATGTATGAAAAGAATTGTCCGCTTGCTGCCTGTAGTCTTGATTTTGTTCATGGCGGGTTTCCCCTTATTTGCGGAACCGGCGCCGGACGTGCCGGAGAGGCCGGCGGCCCAAGCCCAGGCCCATGAGCTGATCCTGCTCCATACCAATGATCATCACGGAACGGTACTCCCCAACAATAACCGGGGCGGGCTTGCGGCCCGGGCCGCCTATATCAGGGGGGTAAAGGCCCTTAGCCCCCAGGTGCTGCTCCTGGACGCGGGGGACATCAATACCGGCAGCGCCCTTTCCAATATGTTTGCCGCGGAGCCGGACATTCTGGCCTATAACCTCATGGGCTATGACGCGGGGATTTTTGGAAACCATGAATTTGACGCGGGAAACGAAAAACTTTTAAAGCAGATAGGACAGGCCGAATTTCCCTTTATCTGTTCCAATATTAAAACCTCGGACGGCAAGTACCTGGGGAACGTCCCCTATTTGGTAAAAAAATACGACGGATTTAGCGTGGGCCTTTTCGGCATCACCACCCTCCGCACTACCATCATTGCCAGCCCCGGGAAGGACCTGACCTTTATCAACGAGATCGACGCGGCCCGGGAAATGGTAAATATCCTGCGGAACCGGGAAAAGGTTGATATCGTGATCGGCCTTACCCACATCGGCGATGTCAAGGAGGCCCCGGATCATGTCACCTCCCCGGAACTGGCCGCGGCGGTGCCGGGGATAGATATCATCATAGACGGCCACTCCCATTCCTTTTTTGAGGCCCCCAAAAAGGCGGGTTCAACCTATATTGTCTCCGCCAACGAGTGGGGAAAATATCTTGGCCAGGGGAAATTAACGGTTCTGAAGGGAAAACTTGCCGGCTTTAACTGGCAGCCTATAGCTGTAGGCCCCGATCCTGAGGTGAGCGCCATGCTTAACCCCTATATCGAGCAGGCCAACGCCAGCCTGAAGGAGGTGGTGGGGGAGGCCGCGGATGCCTTTGTTTTCGGGAACCGCCTGACCCGGTACCAGGAAACTTCCCTGGGGAACCTGGTTACCGACGCCAATGTCTGGTATTTCAAGACCGTTTATAACCAGCAGATCGACTTTGCCTTCCATAACGGCGGCAATATCCGGGCGGAACTTCCCAAGGGGCCCATTACCCAGGAACGGATCCTCACCATCCTTCCCTTTGAAAATTACCTTTATAT
>JAITRD010000220.1 GCA_031288575.1 Treponema sp.
ACGGAACAATAAGGCCGGCTGGGTGGGAAAAATCCCCGTGGGGGGCACTTGACCGAAGCTTTGCACCACCTGACCCTCTCGGGAGCAAAGAGAAACCTACTGGTGCAAAGCAAGCGTGCCCCCCACGGGGATTTTTCCCACCCAGCCGGTAATTTTTGTTACGCTTCAACAGATGGTTATAAAAGTAAATACCGGAACCTGAAGACTAGACGAATCCCGGTTAAGCCGCTATTTTAAATTTTTGGAGACGGAGGCGGGTTTTAAGCCCCGTCCCGGCAAATGCCAATGAGGAGGAACCATGGCAGTTAAAAATACCCCCGGTGAACGGGTCAATGAATTATGCAAAACCTATTCAATCACCCGGGAGACCCTGGCGGAACGGAGCGGCCTTGATATTGAACTTATCCGCCGCATTGTAGAAGAGGGGCACATCCCCGATCTTGCCCCGCTGATTAAAATTTCCCGGGCCCTGGGGGTCCGGCTTGGCACTTTAATGGACGATCATGAGGAACTGGGCCCGGTCATCACCCGGTCCAAGGAGGCGGAAACAACTACCCGCTTTGTAACGGGCCTTCCCGAGGCCGGGGCGGGGAATTCCGGGAAGCCTTCCGGGACTTCGGTCCGCCGGGGGCTCAATTTTAAAGCCCTGGCGGCGGATAAGGGGGGCCGCCACATGGAGCCTTTTATTGTGGACATAGAAGCGGAGGCAATCCAGGAAAAATCCACCCACGAAGGGGAAGAGTTTATCCACGTTCTTTCGGGCAAACTCTCCCTGGAATACGGCAAAGATACCAGCGTCCTAAACGCCGGAGATTCGGTCTATTACGATTCTATCGTACCCCACCGCCTTCTTTCGGCGGATAAAAACCCGGTGCGGATCCTGGCGGTTATTTATACCCCGGTATAAATCTATCCCCGGAGCCTTCGGCTAAACTTGACCCGCATTGCGGGTCGAGTTTAGCGCAGACGTAAACGCCACAGGGTGAACCGGGGCAGGGCTCCTGCATTTACTTTTAACGTAAGCCGCAAAAGAAAAACCCTATGACAGCGGAGCATTAAGCCGTTCACTCCTCCCTTGCGGCAGATAGCCCGGCATCTCCCTCTCATCCGGAAATCTCTTTCCCCCCAAAGGCCCTGCCTTTACCGCTTAAACCTCCCCCCGAACGGAACAATAAGGCCGGCTGGGCGGGCAAAATTCCCCAGGGGGGCAGAGGACCCTGCGGGTCCTAAGACCGAAGCTTTGCACCATCCGACCCTCAAGAACACCAACAAAGCCTTCTCGTGCAAAGCAAGCGTGCCCCCTGGGGAATTTTACCCGCCCAGCCGGTCATTTTTGTTAAAGTTCAACGGTTGGTTATAAAAGTAAATGCGGGAGCCCTGGAACCGGGGGTTAGAAAATATTGCGCATTTTATAAATGGATTATAAAATATACCCTGTGTTGGCAGACAGTATTTTAAAACAAATCATTCAGAAAAAAAGTGTTTTGCGGGTATGGCTTATATCATATTTGTTAGTCCTCGTTTTGCCCCTGCTGGTAAGCCTGATGATTTATTCCACCGCCATAACCGTTGTCAGGGGAAACGCGGAAAAAATAAATACCATTGCCCTTTCCCAGACCGGGATAGCCCTGGACCAGATTTTTTCCGATGTCTACGCCGCGGGCAGGCGGATCTTGAATCAAGAAGCGGTCACTTCCCTGACCTATGCGGAAAGGCCCCTAACTTCCTTTAAACGTGAAAAAATCGGCAAACTCCAGGCCGGCCTTGACGAATACGCGGCCCAGGGGAACTATTTCCGGAAAATTTACGTTTATTTCAGATACGGGAATTTCGCGGCCTCCACCGAGGGCTTATACGGAACAGAGGCTTTCCTGAAGGATCTGGAAAGGGAAGCCGGCGCCGGTTCGCCGGTCTTGTCCTGGATCCAAGTCGGCCAGCAGTTTCAGGCGTATATGGCCTATTCCCCGCCCGCCCCTCAGGCAAGGGCCCCCCGGGCAGACAAGCTCATTGTTATCATGAGCGATACCCCCAATGGGTCCGTGCCGGACGTGGTATGTTTTTTTGTTATGGACTATAAGCCGGTCTATGCCCTGCTTGATAACTACGAAAACAAAGGGGGAAATGAATCCAGGTACCTGTGGCTTTTTTCCCCCCGGGAGGGCCGGGTTATCTGTTCCGATTCCTCCTTTCAGCTTGCCCGGGATTTTGATCCTGATTTTTCGGCGGATTCCGCTTATATAAAAAACCTTAAGGCGCGGAACATGGCGGTTACCGTGGCACAGTCCCAAATGAGCGGCTGGACCCTGGTTTCCGCCATTCCCTTCCGCCAGTACGCGAAAGAATTAAGCCGGATACACCGGGTCTATCTTATATATCTGGGCATATGCCTGGGGGCGGGGCTTTTAATTTCCCTTGTTTTCGCCCAAAAAAACTACAGGCCGCTCCGGCGCCTTTCCGCTATCCTGGACGCTTCTTCCCTCGAACGGCAGGGAAAGCCGGGTTACCGCAGCGAATTTGACTATCTGGCGGATTCCATCGTTTTGCTCCTGGAAAAAAAGCAGGGTTATGAGAAGGAAATTGACCGGCAGCGGATGCTGCTTTCCGAAGGCAAGCTGGTT
Source organism: Treponema sp. (assembly GCA_031288575.1). Classification (GTDB taxonomy): domain Bacteria; phylum Spirochaetota; class Spirochaetia; order Treponematales; family Breznakiellaceae; genus JAITRD01. Next base: position 2,619 of record JAITRD010000220.1, read on the forward strand.
AAAATGATGCGGGGCGAGATTTACAGCGCCCGCGCCTTTGAGGCTGCCTGCAAGGAATATAGCTTTAATTTTCCGGGCAAGGGTTTTTTGATCGTCGGCATTGCCGTTAATGAATACAGCGGCGGCATATATCAGGGGGAAGACGAAGCTTCCGCCGAAGATTTGGTCGATATGCTCCATCTGGCCATAGGGTACGTTTTTGAAGAGATGCTCCGCCCCTTTTGCGCCGGTTACCCCTGCCGTTATGATGACAATATTTTTATTGTCGCCTCCCGGCGCAACGCTGAAGACAGGGACAGGGAAACGGCGGAAAAAGATGCGGACGGCGCGGCCTTTACGGAGAGACTAAAGGGCATCTGCCGGGAAGGGGAGGCGGTTATCCGGGCGCGTTTTGCCGTGAAGGTGTCGGTATACATAAGCGGGGTGTACGCGGAAAGGCAAAGCGGCGCCATGGACATCCACGACGCCTTTGAGGAAACGATCTGGGGGCTTTCTCAAATTAAGGACTTCCATGAACAGGAAACGGTAAAAAGCAAGGAAGATATCCAAAACGCCGCGGCGGCCGAGGACGACACGGTGCCCCTTCATGCAGAGATTGTGCGGTATATCAACGATCAATACGCTAATCCCAATTTGAGCGTTACCCTCATTGCGGATCATTTTTGCTTCAGCAAATCTTATCTGTTCCGGGCATTCAAAAAGGGCGAAAACTGCGGCATCCTGGATTATATCCACCAGCGCCGGGTTGAGGAAGCAAAAATTCTGCTCCGCAATTCCGCCGCCGGCATTAATGAAATTGCCGCCAAAATCGGTTATACCAACGGGCTTACCCTGATCCGGGCCTTTAAACGGCTGGAGGGGATAACGCCGACAGTGTACCGCCATATAGCCGGCAGGAACTGAACCGGCTTTCCCGGTTTCCCCTCAGCCCTTTACCGAACCTATCATAACCCCTGTTACAAAATATTTTTGCACAAAGGGATAAATCACCAGCATGGGCAAGGTAGCTACCATAATCGTCGAATATTTAATCAGGGGCCGGTAAATTTCCATATCCGTCGCTTCCTGAGCCGCCTGGATAGACTGTTCGGAACTGAGGATGACAATTTCCCGCAGGGTAAGCTGGAGCGGGAAAAGGGAACGGTCCCGCAGGTACAGGGATGCGTTGAACCAGGCGTTCCAGTGATGAATTGCGTAAAACAATACAATAACCGCCACCGTGGCGGTAGATACGGGAAGAACGACCTGGGTCAAAATCCGTATATGCCCCGCCCCGTCGATGATCGCCGCCTCCGAAAGGGCATCGGGAATTGATGAAAAGGCGGTCCGCATGATAATGATATTGTAAACCGATACGGCTCCCGGGATAATCAGGCTGATAATAGAATCAAGCAGCCCAAGGTTTCTGACCACCATGTAGGTCGGGATCAGGCCGCCGCTAAAAATCATGGTAAAAGTAACCATCAGCACAATCGGCGCTTTGAAAAGCAAATTCTTTAAAGAAAGGACATAGGCCGCAAGGATGGTCATGAGGGTGCCAAAACTGGTGGCGGCGGTTACAATGATAATGGTATTGATATAGGAACGCAGGATGGTACTGTTGTTCATCACCAGTTTATAGCCCCCCAGGGTCGGCATTCCCAGGGGTTTAAAAAGCAGGCCGCTAAAAGCCGAAAGTTTAAAGGGATCGCTTATTGAACCCATCAGAACATGCCAGACGGGCAGTAAAAAAACAGCGGAAAGCAACAAAAGCCCTATCACGTTAAAAAGGGTAAAGATTTTTTCCCCTATGGATTGTTTTTTCATGTTCCTTGCTCCTTTACCGTTACCACAAACTTGTTTCACTGAATTTGCGGCTGATTTTGTTGGCGCCGATCAGCATAAGAAAATTGATCGCCGAATTAAACAAATTTACCGCCGTTGAATAACTGTAATTATTATCAATCACCCCAACCCGGTAGGTATAGCTTGATATCACATCCGCCGTTTCATAAGTTGCCGGAGAGTACATCAAAATTGTTTTTTCAAACCCGACGCTCATGATCTGCCCAAGCCTTAGGATGAGGAGGATGACAATGGTTGAAGCGATGCCCGGCAGGGTAACGTGCAAAGTCTGCTTCCACCGTCCCGCCCCGTCAATCCACGCGGCTTCGTAAAGTTCCGGATCAATGCCGGAAAGGGCGGCCATAAAAATAATGCTGTTGTAGCCAAGATGCTGCCACATATTCGATCCGACATAAAGGGTGCGGAACCACTCGGGCCGGGAAATCAAAGCGCCCCCCTTATCCCCAAAAAAACCGGCCAGTTTTGTCAGAATCCCCTGGGATTTGGTAAAGTCGATAAGAATGCTCACCACCACTACCACCGAGATAAAATAGGGCAGGTAGGATATGGTCTGCACGGTTTTTTTAAACTTTTTGTTTTTTACCTCGTTCAGGCAGAGGGCAAACACAATCGGCAGGGGAAAAGAAAATACTAATCCGTAAAAACTGATAAGCAGGGTATTCCGAAGCAAACGCCAAAAATAAACCGAATTAAAAAACCGGACAAAATGCTCAAATCCCAGCCACCGGCTGCCAAAAATTCCCCTGCGCACGCTGAAGTCCTGAAAGGCCATTAATACGCCGCCCATGGGCAGGTAATGAAAAAGAAAAAAATAGATTATCACCGGCAGCACTAAAAAATAGGCGGCATGATTTAATTGCAAATCCTTTAAAACGGCCTTTTTTGTTTTTGTCCCGAAGATTCCGCGCCTGAAGGGGAGACGAGTTTTATTTTGCTTCATTTTCTGTTTCATTGCTTCATCCTTATACATTGTTTGATTAACAACGGGACGGACCTTAGCCGCGGGTCCGTCCCGGGTAAAAACAGTCCTTGCCTCAACGGCGGACAGCCGGGAAACAGCCAGGTTCCCGGATGCCGGGCCTATCTTTTTAAATACCGGTCCAAGGCAGCCTGCCGGAGGGCAATGGCGTCTTCGATGCCCATCCTCCGCAGGGTGTCCCGGTAAGAGTCGTAGGTACCCAGGGCCATGCTTCCGGTAATGAATTTTACATTGCACTCCTGCACATAGGTTTCAATATCGGTATAAATTGAAGAATATTTTGTGGATTCCTCCGCCGTCATGGTCGTGCGGCCGGATATGACCCAATCCGCGTCAAAGGTTGCCCAGGTGCGGTACGCGGACTGCTTGTTGGCATCGGCCTGTTCTATCTGGGCCGCTTCCACCCGCAGGGGAGGATTTTTGACCCAGTATTTTACCAGCACCGTGGCGGAGGACATCTTGTTCGGGTTTGCGTAACGGAAATCGTAATCCCCAATACGGTGGCCGTCGGGGGCTTCCTGCCATACTACGCCCTTTTGGGATTCCAGGCCGTAATTCGCGTTCAGGTACACATCCTCCGCGTAAAAACCGTCAACCCACCGTATGGCCTGCTCAATATATTTACTGTCCGCCGAAATTTGTACGCACCCGTCATGGAGCTGATCCCCCCCGGTAACGCTGCGGAAACGCGGATCCGCGCCCCCGGCTTTTTTTGGCTGGGGAGCGGCCACCAGGTAAAAATCGCGGTTTGCGGCGCCCCGCGAAACATAGGTTTCGGAAAGCCGGGTGGCCCAGTCAACCAGGGAACCAACCTTGTCGTTGAGCATCATGTCATTATCGGCGGAATAGCCGATGCTTGCCCGGGTGGGAAAATCCCTGTCCAAAAGCCCCTCGTTGTACCATTTATTCAGCATGGTCAGATACTCTTTATAGGCATCATCCATGGGCCCGTATTTTACCTTGCCGGCGGCTTGGTAGAAATAGGGGGCGGTCCCGTAGCCGGCGATAAATTCCCCGGTAACGTCGATGCCATATTTGCTGGTATAAAAGGGAGCCTCAATTTTTAATTGATCCCGAAAGGCGGTCAGTACATCGTACCACTCATCATAGGTTGTCGGAATTTGCTTATTTACCTTGTCCAGAAAATCCTTGCGGATGGCAAGCCCCAGTTCGGGCATTACGGTTTTGTTCATCGGCTTCCAGACTCCCCAGAGGCCGTACATATTGCCCGTGTCGGTGTATACGGCCTTGGAAAGCCCCGTCGCCGCCCCGTTGTTAATCCAGCTTACATAATTCGGCGCAAGGTGCAAATAATCGGCCATGTTGACAAAATACCCGTCTTCGATAGCCTTATCCTCCCCGCCCCGGTAGATATGGGTGTTGGGGGATGAATAGATCATGTCCGGCATGTCGTCCGAGGCAAAAAGCAGGTTAAAGGCGTCCCGCTCGGAGTTTGCCGGGGGAACAATAAAATTGATGCGGATATTTGTTTTTTTCTCATACCATTGAAAAAACTCCGCGTCGTTAAAATCCGTCAGCTCCCCCATGGAACCGGCCATGGGATACCAAAGATCCAGGGTGATTTTACTGTCCGCAATGGGATAACCCTGCTCGTTTATCAAACCGTTGACGTTTTGACTGGCCGGCTGCCCCGGCTGGATTTGACCGGACGCGGCCGGGGCCGCTGAAGCCGGGGCGGAGCGGCTGCATCCCATAAGACTTGCCACCGCCAAAACCGTGATGCCTAAAAGGACCGTTTTGGTTAATTTCATAAATTCCTCCTCAAACAAAAAATCGCTATAAACAATGTTTATAAAACCCTACTTAAAAAACTGCGGCAAATGCTCTTTGTGGGCTTCGAGCATTTCATCA
>JAITRD010000148.1 GCA_031288575.1 Treponema sp.
TCTTTTGGAGGCTCATTTCCGTAAGGTGTTGCCGGCGGGACGCCCACTAGGGCGCGCGGAAGCCCCAGGAAAGTCCACCGTACAAGATGAAGGCTCCAGGGCGTGAAGCGGCGCGGGGGGTCCCGGCTTAGCCGGAGGGCTTCGCTGACCGCTCCTTGATCATCCCAAAACTACCGGCGCTTACCAGGCAGGGCGCCGCCGATAGGATCTCGCCGGTAAAGCCCGCGTCCGGGGCAAAACGGATACTGCCGTCACAGCGGCCATCCCGGACAAGGTCGACGCCGGCGCAGGACCAGCGGCTTCCCCAGACAGCGGCCTCCCCGCCGCCGTAGGGCGCCATCCGGGGAATGTCCCGGCAATCCGCGGCAAGGCGCATTTCCGCAAAAGACACCGGTCCGCCTCCGGCGCGGAGGAGGCCCCGGACCACGCAGCCGTCGGGGGAACTTTCGATACGGAGTTCCGCCGCCCGGAAGGTCCGGCTTTCCGGGTAGCGGTCAGCCATAAAGCGCAATCCTTCCTCCGCGCTCAGGTAGACCCAGGGGGGAAGGGCGGTGGACTCCGCGAGGAGGATAAAGGCGTCAAAGGAGCCGTGGGTAGGGCTGTGGATGCGGCACCATTCATAACGGCCGGGGACATGAGCAAAGGGGGAATAAAATTCCCAGACCGCCCCGATTTCATCAAATCGCACAGACATCTCCCTATTCACGCTCACGGGAGTCTGGTTTACCATCTCTGCGCCGGGGACATTCCGCCGTTTTGCCCTAATACCGGAATAACAGACCCACGTCCACCGCGTAGGTACTCATCTGGCCCGGTTCCTTACCGAGCTCTTTGCCGTAAACAGCCGCGTCGAGTTTAAGGACAAACAGATCGAGGCCTATGCCCACCGCGGGGAGCATCTCATTTAACCCGACCCGGAAGGCAAGGTGTTCAAACAGGATTAATTCGCTGCCAAAACTCATGTTGAGCCACCCGTTCCGGGAGTCATACTCGTTCTGCCGGAAAAGATTGACGAGATCCCGGTAATCCGCCATAACCGCCCAGCAAAGGGTGGAATTATCAAAGAGTTTATAGGAAACCCCCAGGCTGATATTCGGTTTTACATAGCCCATATAACCGCGGGGCACGGAGCCCGCGGTGGAAGCTAATTTCAGATCGTTATAGCTGACATACCCCAGGGAAAAAAGGTCGTTCACCGTCAAAGCCGCGGTAAAATTGTCCACCAACCGGTATTGTACGCCCGCGTCCAGCCCCGCCCCGATGGTGAACGGGGCGTACGTAAGCCGTTCCATAAGGATACCGTCGTCGCCGCTGCTAAGATCAGAAAGGGACACCTTCCCGGAATTGACCCCCAGCCGGCCGAAGACCTTCCCCACGGCTCCCACATCTATGGTATGGATCCCTTCTTCAAATACCCTAAAGGAATACCCCAGATCGAACATCAAATCCGCGTTGGCCCAAGCCTGGATGTTCATGCCCGTTATGGCGGTCCCGCCGTAGATACGGTTAAAAACGCCCCATCCCCATCCGTTTTTTATATTCCCAAAGGCAACGGGGCCCCGTATATCAAAACCCAGGGGGATATTCCCGTTGGACTTAGTGATAAATTTGGAAAGAGTACTGACCAGCTTTGAGGTATCACCCGCGTTTTGCGCAATCTCCCGTAAGCCCATGATATCCCCGTATGCCCCCGCGCTCAGCTCTGAGATACTCAGTTCGTTTATGTTTTTGAACGCCGCGGGATTGATAAACAGGCTGTTTATGTCATCCGTATAGGCCGCGTGGGGGCCTCCCAGGGCGGTGTTCCGGGTAGACGGGATGGTAAAAGGAGTAAGTTCATGATCGGAATCATAGAGACCCGACGCGCAAAGAACGGTTCCTCCCGCGCATAGCAAGCAAAGGGCCAGCAGATATTGAAAACGATTCATAGTAATTCCTTCAACTATACGAAGATTAAAAAGCCGCCCGGGCATTGCAACAGCCCCCCCGGTTATAAGTTGAGATAGCCTAATACCTCTTTCAGCGCGCCGTCTTTATTCGCGGCGGCGGCGGCAAGGGTAATGGCCTGTTTTTGCTTCGTTGTCAGCGAGGTTTCATCGGCTTTCTTTTCCTTAAAGGTATCCAAATACTCTTCTTGGGTAGTGGGATCCGTGTAGTCGTTTTCTTGGGCGTCGGCCAGGAGCAGGGTTGCCGCGGCCAGCACCAAACTATCCTGGCTGACCCCGGCAAGGCTGGTCTCAGGTCCGGCGGCGTCAAGGAGGCCGGAAACAAGCTGGGCATTGTCCTGGAGATTCCCGGCTTCCTGGACTTTCCCCAGGACCGTCCCCACCGTCGTAGTAGTGGGATCTGAAAAGGTATCGATATTACCCATCATGACCGTGATAAGATCGGACGCGTTATTGGCGGCGATTAAGCCCGCCCGCAGCAACGCCGCCTTTTCGGCGGGATCGGTCGCCTTTTCCAGGGCCTCCCGGATTTTTTCCGCCACTATTTTGGCCCGGTTGGGATCCCCGGCGGTGTCATTGGCGAGGTCTTCGGCGTTTTTGGCGGTTATGGGGGGAAGCAGCTTCGCCAGATCCCGCGCGAGACCCGAACCCCAGGATTTAGAAAAGAAACCAGTGATCGTATCACAAGAACCCAATAGCACCATCAAGACCAGACCGATTCCCAATAAAACCAACGGATTATACTTTGTTATACGCTTCATGGTTTTCCTTTTTCAGTAAAATATAGTATAATCTAAATATACCGGAATTGTCAAAAGAAATCTAGTGGATCGTCGTATTTTTGTTAAAAATATTGATCCGATTTCAAAATCCGGTTAGGATGGACGTGGGCCGCGGCCCGGAGAAACCGGCTTTGGAAGAAGCGGACCGTTTATAAGGAGGCGGAGATGAGACGAGGATTTATGAAAACCATACGCCCCTTTGGGGTTTTATTGGGCCTTGCGGCTTTGCCGGCCCTTGCCGCGGAAGAGGGTATTTTCTCCTATCCGGTGGGCCGGTTTGAGGTGTTTGCGCTGGTGGAGAATCAGGGCCAGGGGCGGAGTTCCCTGCTCATCGGGGCCGCCGCCCAAGACGTTGAGCGGTACGTGCCGGGGGGAACCTATCAATCCGAGACCAATACCTTCCTCATCCGCGCCGGGGAAAAAATCATCCTGGTGGATACCGGCTTTGGCGGGGCCGTATTTGACCATCTTAAAAAGCTGGGGGTGGACCCGGCCCAGGTTGACGCGATCCTCCTTACCCATATGCACGGGGACCACATCGGCGGGCTCCAAAAAGGGGGGAAGCCCCTGTTCCCCCGGGCCACGGTCTATCTTGCCCGGGAGGAGCGGGACTTTTGGGCTTCTTCCGCCAATGCCGTCGCCGCCCTGGCCCCCTACGGGGATAAGGTCGTGACCTTCCGGCCCGGAGCGCTGGGCGCCGATAATCCGGATCTCCTCCCGGGGATTACCCCCATCGCCGCCTTCGGCCATACACCGGGGCATACCCTGTATCTGGTCAAGTCCGGGACCGCGGCCCTCCTCATCTGGGGGGACCTGATGCACGTCCAGGGCATCCAGTTCCCCCTTCCCGG
>JAITRD010000296.1 GCA_031288575.1 Treponema sp.
TCATAGGCGGCGCTTCCGGCGTATCCTTCCCACTCGGCCTCCCCGGGGAGGATCCGCAAAAGGAGAAACACCAGGGATGCCAAGGCCAGGGCCCCAAAACCGGCCCAGATTACCCGGCGGGAGGCCCTGAAGCCATAAACCTCGGTCAGAATATCCCCAAATACATAGGAGACGGGAAAAAGGAGGGTGCCGCCGTCAAAAGCCATCGGGACCGGGGGTATGCCGAATACCCCAAAAAGGGAAAAACCCAGGTCTACGATTTTAGCGGATGAAGCAACATTGCTGACAAGCAGGATGGTTACAAAAAAAACCGTTACCAAATCCAAGTAACGGAAATGCTTTTCCGGGGGAGACAAAGAAACAGGGGACATACAAAATCCTTGTTTTGTTAAGGCGGGTGGCTCACGACCGCCGCGGCTTTTCCCAAATTTCCCGGAGGCGGGAAATGATTACCCGAGGATTTTCGCCGCTAAAATCCCCCAAGGGCTGGTAATTATACTAGTATGCTTCCCCTTTCCTGTCAATTACCCTTGTTAAGGCCTTCGCTCTCCCCAAGCACAACTAGGCCCATTTAATAAAACCGGTCCGGTAGGGATGAACCAGTGCCCCGTGTTTGGGCAAAATCCGCACCGTATGGCCCTGGAAACCCGTATCGGTGCATTCGATCCTTACCTGGTACAGATACTGGCTCCCTTCCTGGCCGACGGCCTTCATTTCCGTCCGCTGGGCATTCATAATATCGTTGCTCTGGTTGGATACGGAACCGTGGTAAAGCTCGATCCGCAGTTCCTCCGGCGCCAGGGCCCCTAATTCTATGTGGGCCGTAACGGTGAGGGAGTCCCCCCGCTGCATCACCGGTTTTGCGTTGGATTCGATTTTAATGATCCGCAGGTTATTCCAGGAGGAGCGGAGTTTGGCAAAATAAGCGGCCAAAGCCCTGGATTCGGCGTAATCGTCCTTAAGGATGCGGCGGTAATTTTTCAAGGCCGGGAAATAGAACTTATTGGAATAATCCATGAGCATCCGGTGGCTGGACATGGACTGCCCGATTTCCCTCATGCAGGATTTCATCCGCTTAATCCATTCCCGGGGAAGGCCGTCCCGGCCCCGCTGGTAAAACAGGGGAATGATGTCCCGCTCTAAAAGGTCGTAGAGGGCCTTACTTTCTATATCGTCCTGGAGCTGGGTGTCTTCGTATTCTTCCCCCTGGCCTATGGCCCAGCCGACTTCGGGGTTGTAAGCCTCGTCCCACCATCCGTCCAGGATGGAACAGTTGAGGACCCCGTTCATGGCGGCCTTCATGCCGCTGGTGCCGGAGGCTTCCAGGGGCCGCCGGGGGGTATTAAGCCAAACATCGCCTCCGCTGGTAAGATACCGGGCCACGGTCATATCGTAGTTTTCGATAAAGACGATGCGGCTGGTAACGTCGTATTTTTCCGCGAAGTGGATGATCTCCCGGATAAGTTCCTTTCCGGGCATATCATGGGGATGGGCCTTACCGGCAAAGATGAGCTGAACCGGCCTGTCCGTATCCCGGACCAGCCGGAGCAGCCGTTCCGGGTCCCGGAGAAGGAGGTTCCCCCGCTTATAGGTGGCAAAACGGCGGGCAAAACAAAGGGTAAGGGCATAGGGCGAGAGGGCGTCCTCGGCCTGCTGCATCCGGCGTTCCACCGCGCCGGTCCGCTTATAATGCTGCCGGATCCGGTCCCGGGCAAAGGCCACCAGCCGTTCCCGGCGGCGTTCATGGGTGCGCCAAAGTTCCTCGTCGGAAATCCGGTCCATCCGGTTCCAGATCGCCAGATCCGTGGGTTCCTCATCAAAGTGGGGGCCGAAGTAGCGGTCCAGGAGATCCGTCATGCCGCTGGAAACCCAGGTCCGGGGATGTACCCCGTTGGTAACATGACCGATAGGCACCTCGTCCAGGGGAAGCCCCGGCCAAAGGCCCCGCCACATATCCCGGGATACCTTTCCATGGAGCCGGGCGACGCCGTTGGCGTAGGCCGCCATTTTCAGGGCCAGGACGGTCATACAGTAGGTTTCATGATCATCGTCAGGCTGGACCCGGCCCAGGGAGAGGAAATCCTTCCAGGATATCCCCAAAATTTGGGGCCAGTTATGGAAATATTTGTCAATAAGGCCGATGTCAAAGCGCTCATTCCCCGCGGGAACCGGGGTATGGGTGGTAAAAATATTGGTGGGCCATACCGCTTCTTTAGCCTCGTCAAAAGAAAAACCCTTCTCGGTCATGATTTCCCGGACCCGTTCCAGCCCCAAAAAGGCGGAATGGCCTTCGTTCATGTGGGTGGCCGCGGGATTTATCCCCAGGGCCCGCAGGGCCCGGATGCCGCCTATTCCCAGGAGAATTTCCTGCTGAATCCGGGTTTCCTTATCGCCGCCGTAAAGGGTAGCGGTTACGTTCCTGATGTCCGGAGCGTTTTCTTCAATATTTGTATCCAATAGATAGAGGGAACTGCGACCGACCTTAACTTCCCAAATTTGGGCCGTCGCTTGCCGCCCCGCCAAATCCACGGTAATTTTTATCGGGGCGCCGGTTTTATCGGTTTTCCGTTCCACCGGCATATTATACCAGTCATTTTCCGGATAACTTTCCTGCTGGAACCCGTCGGCATTAAGGATCTGCTTAAAATATCCCTGCCGGTAGAGGATGCCGATGCCCACCAGGGGAAGCCCCATGTCCGAAGAGGTTTTCATGTGATCCCCCGAAAGGATCCCCAGGCCTCCCGAATAGATGGACAGGGATACGTCCATGCCGTATTCCATGGAAAAATAGGCTACCACATCCTTCCGGGTTCCCCGGTACCAGGTTTCACCTTTTTTGTATCGAAGGAAACGGCTATACACTTCGTTAAGGGCCGCCAGGTAGGAGTCATCCTTGGCCATTTGGGCCAGCCGTTCCTGGCTGACCATGCCTAAAGCCCGGGCCGGACTTTGCTGGGATTGGAGCCATACATCATAATCCAGGCGGATAAAAAGCTGGACCGCATCAAAATTCCAGGACAGCCAGAGATTTTTTGCTATCTCTTCTAGGGGTTTTAGGGAGGGAGGAAGCTTCGGTTTAACCGTATATGTGGAAATATTCATATTTCAAGCTTATGCCCCAATGAAAAGATTGTCAACGGAGGAAAAAAAATAGCAAAAAACAGAAATTCCGGTAAATCGCGGCCTCCGGCGCCGCGAAAACCGGTCAAAAAGGGGCATACTTAATGCAACCGGAACCGCGCGGTGAGTTCCTTAAGATGGCTGCCGATAAAAAGGGCGCCGTAGCCGGTTACGACCACTCCGACGGTAAGCCCCACGGCTAAAAGAAAGGAGGATCCCTCCGACGCGGCTACTTCCTCAAAATCCATGCCGAAGAAGGAACTGGCCAGGGAAAAAAGGACAATGATGCCGGTAATCACCCAGCCCCGGAGGGAAAACCCCGCGGGGATATCGTAATGTTCCTCCTCCGTTTCCGGGGCCTCCGCATATATCCGTTCAAGGATGGCGTCCTCCAAATTCGGCGGGGGAGGGAAAAAATCGGCCTTCAAAACATCCTGGGCCGCTTCCAGCTTTTTTAGCTCCGCGGCGCACCGGGGGCAAAAGAAAAGATGTACCGCTATTTTTATCTGAGATGCCAGGGAGAGCGATTCGTCCCCGGTGGATTCAACAACCTGATCAAGAACTGCATGGCAGTTCATTCAAAACCTCCTTCCGCAAATCCCGCAAGTTTTTCCCGCAGCAATTTTTTTGCCCGGAATACATGGGATTTAATGGTATTAACCGGATAACCGGTAATCGCCTCAATTTCCTGATAAGACCGGTCGTAGAAAAAAAAGAGATCCACGCAAATCCGGTATCTGTCGGGAAGATCCGTTACCGCCTCTAAAACCGCTTCCCGGGCGGCAGAACGCAGCATATCCCGCTCCGGGGTATCCCCGCCGCAGACGGGTTCATCCTCCGCTAAACTATGGTATTCCCTTTTCCGGGTCACGTTATTTACCGCCGTGTTATAGGCGATTTTATAAAGCCATGTAGAAAACCTGGACCGTCCCTCAAAACGGGACAGGTTACGGAATACCTTTAGGAATACATCCTGGGTAAAATCCGCGGCGTCCTCCGGGTTGCGAAAAAAACTCAAACCCATGCCGTAAACCGCCTGCTCATGCCGGTTGACCAGAAGCCGAAATAGCTCTTTCTGCCCCGAGACGATCTGAGCGACGATCATCTGATCGTCACCGCTTCCTTCGGAAGCGCCGCCTCCCCATGTCATGAGGCTTTATTGCCCCGTTTGATCCCGTAATAAAGCAGTAAACCTATGCCAATAGACAGGGGAAGGATGCCGCCCAAAAGGCCGAAATTGACGCCCAAGGCTATGGACAAAAATACGGTCAGGGCAATTCCAACACAGGAAAGGAGCAAGCCCGCCAGTAAACTAAAGGAAAGGAGGTCAAATTCCGCCCGGTCATAATGCTGCGCCTGGATAAGGAGCATTTTGCGTTTGTGGTTCCAGAGCAGATAAAAAAACACTACCACGGCACCCATAACAATCCCCACAATTGGGATGATTGATATAATAACCTGGGACGCGGTCGATGTAGCCTGATCCATGAATGGCACTCCTTATTTTAACTATATCCCCTCTACCCCCTTTCGTCCATATTTTGACCTTCCGGAAGGGCAAAGGGTTGCGTTCGGAAGATGCGGCTCCTGGAACAGGGGCTACTTGATGACGATAAAATCGTTAAAATACAGGGTTTCAATGCGCCCCAGCCGCAAAAGGGCGTTGTACCGCTGGAGCAGTTCCTGTTTGAGGGCCGCTTCGCCCCGGGCCAGGAGCTCCTCCCCGGTAAAGGAGCCGAAATACTCCCGGGCGCTGTCCCTGAAATTCCCTACCTTGGCGGCCAATTCTTCGGAAAAGGCCCTGTCCTGGGGGTTATAGGGAAAGGTGATGGAAAGAATGACCGTCCCGGGGGCGTTATCCGCGGTGTTGGTCCGGATGCGGCCGATGCCGGTAAAGGTGTTTCCGGGCTGGGCCGCCGGCGGCATCCGGGCCGGGGATGTCCGGGCCGGGGGGGGAGCGGGCGGGGCGGCGGGCCGGAAAACCAGGGCGTAAAGGGTGCCCCCCAGGAAAATCAAAACCAAAAGGGCGGCGAGGGTCAGCAGGGCGCTGTAAAGGTTCCATAAGAAACGGCCGGGCCGGTTTTCCCTATCCTTCATCATTAGGCCAGGGTGATTCCGGCTTCCTCAAAGCGCCGGAGGACCTCAAAATTCACCCGGTTTACCGTATCCAGATAATCCGCGTTTTTCGCGACATAATAAACAAAGGTTATCTGGCAGGTAAGCCCTCCTATGGCGGTAAGCCCCGCGGTTGAAGGCCCGTTAACGCCTTCAGCGGCGTCCCCGGCTTCCCGCAGCAGGGAAAGGCCGAGGGCAATTTTCTCCAAACCGTTGTCCCGCTTGATAGTGATGGTCTGGCTGACCCTGGTATTCGGTTCCGCGCTGATATTTACTATGGGATTTGAGGCAAAGACGCTGTTGGGAATAATCACCGTATGGTTTTCCACGGTCCGCAGCCGGGAGGTTCTGATGCCCATGTTGGTAATATAGCCGTCGAAACCGGTAATCTTTATCCGGTCGTTAAGATGAAAGGGGCGGTCCACAAATACGGTGATGGACCCGAAAAAATTGGACAGGGTATCCTTGGATGCCAAGGCTATAGCCGCCGCTCCCAGCCCCAGCCCGGCCATGAGGGTGGTGATATTATAGCCCAGGGTTTTCAGGATAAGCCCCCCGGCACAGATTGCCGCCAGTCCCTTAAACAATTTCCGGAGCACCGGCTGGAGTTCCGCCTCCTTGATCCCCGCGATTCCGTTTTGCCCGGCAGGGATATAGTGGGCAACCAAAGCGTCAAATACCTTGCTGACGCCCCAGGTGATGAACACGATAAAGAGGATCCTGGTCCCCCGGTCCGCCCAGGGCCGGACCGCGGGGCTCAAAACAAGAAAGGCGAGCCCCATCTCTATCCCCCCAAGGGTTACCAGAACGGCAAGGGGGCGCCCCATCTCCTTTACGATAATCTCGTCCAACTCAAATTTTGTTTTATAACAGACATTTTTGATAAGCCAGGTTAAAAAACGGGAACAGGTGATCCCCGCAATAGCCCCCCCGGCGATGAACCCCGCCGCCAGCAGCCATTGCTTTACCGTATTATCCCAGAACATCAAAGTTAGGAATTCTTCCATAAAAATCCGCCGCTCCTCGGTATTATTATACCCTCTCCGGCCTTAAAAAGGAAATATCACTCCAAACAGGGCCAAGCCTTTCCCAGCCACCCCAAAACGGAACAATAAGGCCGGTCGGGAGGGCAGAATTCCCATGGGGGTCAGAGGACCCATAGGGTCCTTTGACCGAAGCTTTGCACCATCCGACCCTCAAAGACAACGACAAAACCTACTTGTGCAAAGCAAGCGTGCCCCCCATGGGAATTCTGCCCTCCCAGCCGGTCATTTTTGTTACCCTTCCCTGTGCGCCGGAAAGGTTCCCCTTGTTCTTCCGCCCTTTATATGGCATTTTAGCTTTGGAGGGTGATTATATGGTTATTCATCGGAACGAAATGAAGGTTGAAGAAAAAGAAAAAATGCGGGATGGGAACGGCACGGTTCAATTTACCTATTTTGCGGAGAGCGGTACCCAAAAAAATGCCCGGATGCTGGCGGAATTAACCTTACCGCCGGGGGCGTCCATCGGCTACCATCAGCACGACGCGGAGACGGAGTACTTTTTTATCCTTTCAGGGAACGGCACGGT
>JAITRD010000005.1 GCA_031288575.1 Treponema sp.
AATCGGTTTCGTATTCAATGGGGGGAGGATCGGTCCTGAGCATATACACCATACCGCAGCGGGGGCATTGCCGGTAGGTTCGGCGGGGAAACCGGGCGAGAACCCGGTGATTTGTCCGGCCTCCCCTGCCGCAGGCGGGGCAAGAAAGGGGGACAAGGGGGGTAAAGGCCGTGATAAGCTCCCCCAAGGTTTGGGGGGCAGCCGTCCCTTCCGCGGCCTGTAGCCGGTCCAGTTCCCGGACGGCTCTTTCGCATTGCTCCCCCAGGGTTTTCAGAAATTCAAAATTGATGCCGGAGAAATGCCCCTCCCGGGGATCCTTCCGGTAGATCCGGCGGGAAATTTCAGCGGCCCTCCCCTTCCCCCGGCCGGCGGACACCGGAAAGGTACGCCGGGCGAGATTTTCATGGTAGCGGCCTGGGGAGAGGAGGATCACCGGAAGCCGGGCGTGGAGGGCCTCAAAGGCGGTAAGGCCGAAATGGGTGATAAGGAGGTCGTATTCGGCCAAATGTTCCCGAAGCTCCCGGATGGTTTCAAAGGCCCGCAGTCCCGGAGCTTTTGGCAAGGAGGAGGTTGCGGTTTTATCATTCCCGGCCAGGACAGTTATTTCCGCGGGGAAAGGGGCCGGGGGTTCCTTTCCGGAATATTTTTTCCCAAAAGTCAGGGCCTGAACCACCGGCAGGGTAAGCCCCGCAGGATCCTCCATGCCGAAACTCACCAGAATCTTAAGGGGCCGCCCGCCTTGGGTTTTTCCATCCTCCGGGACCAGGTCCCGGGCAGGCAAAAAGGAGGGACGCCGGTTTTTCGGCAAGGGAAGAAGGCAGGGGGCAAAAATATTCGCCCCGCTAAAACCCGGCGGCCCCGGGAGCAGATCGATGAGAAAATCAAAACGGTTCCGGCGGCTTCCCCCTTCATCAATGCCGATGAGGGGTCCCCGGGCCGCCCATGCTTCAAATTCCTTATGGGGGGTCCTGAACCTGTCCAGGATGATAAAGTCCCAGGCCTGTCCCACGGTTTCCTCCTCCCGCCGGATATACCAGGCAGAATCGCCGCCGCCTTCTCCCCCAAAGGGCGCCCCCGGGGGGATATAGAGGAAGGCCTCCCGGCCCTCCCCGCGGAGCCCCCGCAAAAGCGCCAGGGAACGGACCAGGTGGCCGCCGCCGCGGCCCCGCTCAAGGGAGGGAACTATCAGCAGGGGCCCCTTCACGGGAGGGTCCTCCCCAGAGGGCCGGAACGGCGCAGGGCCTCCAGGATGGTTTCCCCCCGGTAGCGCCTTTCCCCGGGGGCTTCCCCGTCTAAGGCTTCGTATAAAGCCTGGGCCGCTTCATAATCCGCCCGGGTATCCACCGTAAGCCGGAGAACCGGGCCCTGCCACTTAAGGGGCGCCAAGGGGCGGTGGAGGAGGAACAGGCCGGGATGGCCATAAAGGTAGGGGCACACATGCTCCCGGTCCGGGGCGTCCCTTGCCTCCCGCTCCGCCCGGAACAGGGCTTCGGCGGAAAGGGCCTCAACCCCCGCTCCGTGGGGCAGGCCGCTGTAACCGGCATAATCCGCCTTCAGGGCCGCCCCTTCCCGGTCAATACAGGCGGCGGCATCGGCAAATACGAAGGGATTATCCCCGGTGGCCCGGATTAGACGGTCGGCCTTAAAATGGCGCAGGGCGGCGCAAAAACGGCCGAGCACATCTTCCTTGGGCCCGCCGAAAATTTCAAAACCCGCCCGTTCCGCCAGGGGGCCAAAGGGAATAAGGCAATCTTCGGGGCAGGCGAGGATATGGAGATCGCAGGGAAGGGTTTTAAGGGCCTCCATGACCCGGAAGATCAGGGCTTCCCCCCCCAGCGGAAGGAGGGATTTTCCCGGGAGGCGGCTTGAATCAAGCCTCCCCTGCAAAATAAGGGCAGTCACGATTCAAGGGACTCCGGCGGGATCAATTCTGTTTTGCCGTCATCTTCCCGCATATTCCCGGGGTAGTCTTCGATGTCTTCCCAAAGGTCCGCTATCGCCCGGGCGTCGCAACGGAAGAAATAACGGTTCATCTTTACCCAGCGCCGGCCCCGGAAAAATTCTTCCCAGGCGGCAAAAAGGTCCCCGCCGGTTCTCAAAAAATAGGAGGGGAAACAGCGGATGGGTATATGGGCGGTATCTCCCCGGAAAACAGGGGCCAAATTTTTAAGATAAAAGCGCCGGTAACTTTCTTCCGCGGTACTGTCCTCGGCGGGGGGATCGCCGTTATAGGAAAGGCGTATCAGCCGGGTGCTCTTAATGGACTCCCCCCAAAGATAAGCCCGGAAACCGAAATCCATAAACTGCCAGTGGGGGCTTTTTAGGGCGGTGTCGAATCCCCCCAGGCGGATAAATCTTTCCCGGTCATAGACGCCGACCCCGTCAAAGGGATACAGGGTGGGCATCCCCTCCCGGACAGGCACAAAGGAATGGGTCTTTACGGTTCCCTGGATTAAAGCCGGGGCGATAATGGTGGGCAGGGTTTCAAAATGCGCGTTTTGAATCAAGGGCACCGTACAAAGCCGCTTATACCTGCTGGGGGATTCTCCCCGTTTATCCGAATCTTCCGGGCTTTGGAGGAGCCGGTCCGCCATTCTCGCGGCTCCCCCGCCGTGGAGGATCCGCAGATCATTCCTGAGCACAAAAAAAAGAGGGCTCGTTAATTCTGACACCGCCAGGTTAATCTGCTCCCCGGGGCTGAGGTTCTCCTTCAGCAAAATAAAACGGACAAAGGGGAAACGCCCGGAAAGTTCCTCCACGTCGTACCGTTCCTGGGGGCCCTCTAGGGATACAATATAATCAAATCCCGTCTTTTCCAGTTCCTGAAAAAGGGTGCGCCGGGGATAACGCCCCCCCCGGTTGAGGAGGATCGCCGCAAGTCCCGTGGACGCCCGCCGCAGGGCTCCCCCCACAGCGGTATAAGAGGGCAGGGCGTCGTTAAAAGTTATAGGTATAGTATTCATCACACTCCGCGCAAATCCCGGAATATACCCGGGAACACTGCTCCAGGTAACAATCTGTCCCCCGTTCCCAAATGGTTTCCGGAGATTCGGAAAATATATTCCCTAAAACCGGTTTTGTCCCCTGTCCCCCGGAAGCCGCTATATCCTCCCGGCAAACAGGAACGGTACCGTCGAGAAGAACCGGCATATCCCGCAAAAGGTGCCAGCAGGGACGGCGGATTACCGGGGACAGGTCCGAAGCCCGCAGTTCCGGCAGGAAACCGCAAAAATGGTCGTATTTTTGAATAATGACATTCATCCCCCTTTCCTTCCAAAACCGGTAAAAAGCCTCAATATCGTCTTCAAATCCCTTAACCCGGACTGCCTGGACATAGGCGTCCCGGGGGAAAAGGGCGGAAAGTTTTTTTGCGGTTTCCACCGCTTCGGAGTATCCGGCCCCCCGAATTTCCCGGTACCGGCCGGGATCATGGGCGTCCAGGGAAACTATCCAGGAAAGGGGGGGCGGAACCCTTGGGGAGGGGCCTTCCCGGAAGGAAGCGGCTAAGGCCGCGGCCTCCTCCAGTTCCTCAGGGGACCAGGCCAAGCCGGAAGTTTCAATCACCAGGGAGAGGCCGGGGCGGGAGAGAACCCCCTCGATGAGCTTCATTTTTTCCGGATGGAGGCTGAGTTCCCCCCAAAGGGAAAGATCGATCACGGCGTCTCCGGAAAAGGCGGCAATCCGGTCCAAAAGGTCCCCAAACCGGGCCGGATCCAGGAAATGCCCTCCGGCGCTCCCGGCGCCTCCCATTTTCGGATAAGGGCAAAGGGTACAGGATTGGGGACAAGCATCCGTAACCTGGACAGGATAAAAACGGGGCAGGGTCCGGAGCAAGCCGGGCTTTTCCGCGATAAGCCCCTCGGCCCCGGAAGCCCCGGAAAGGCCCGCTTCCGCAAAACGGGTAAGCAGCAGGAGGTTCCGGCGGGAATCGGCGCTCAGGCTCAAGCGGTGGCACCGGAGATCCGCCGGAGAAATTTCGGTCTCGATATCAAAAGCGTTGATATCCTTCTGAATAACCGAAAAAAGGAGGTCCCGCTCTACCGGCCCTTCATCATCCCCGGCTATCTTGGCTAGGATTCCCGCAATGCCCGGGGCGAGGATCTCCGGGGCAAAACCATAGGGCCAGCCGTCGGCATAGGAATATTCCGCGGCATACCCCAGGTGCCGTTCCGCCAGGGTTCCCGCCAATGCCGGGTCCAGAAAGGGACAATCGGCCCAGGCAAAATAGGTAAGATCAAAACCCGCGGAAAGAGAAGCCAGGGTATTAAGAAGCTTTTTTTTGTTCCAGCCCTCCGCGGCGACTATTTCAAAGGGCGCCGGAACAGGCAAGCTTATTTCCCCGGCGGGAGGAGGATCCTTCGTTAAAAGAACCAGCTTTCCGGCCCCGGGAAAGGCCGCCCCCCGTTCCAAAGCCAAAGCCAGGGCGTTTTTTCCGGAAAATACCTTCTCATAGGCCTGGGAGGATAAGGCGCCTCCGTATAATACAGTCAAGGCATTCATACCTTCAAAATATCGGCAGATCCAGAAAGAGAAGTTAGGAAGGATGAAAACGGGAAAACCCCGAAATTTCTTCCCCCCAAAGGGCCTGCCTTTACCGCCTAACCTCCCCCCGCGGAACAATAAGGTTATAAGAGTAAACGCGGGAACTAGGGCTCCTGCATTTACTTTTACCTTAAGCGCCAAAGGCAAACCTGGCGATAGCAGAGCCGGAAAACGAAAAAACACAACGGCGGTTATGATTATTAAAGGCTTTCACTCCCTCCCCCGTGCGGCAGAT
>JAITRD010000026.1 GCA_031288575.1 Treponema sp.
CCCATTATGCTCATTAAACTTATCAATACCATCATTATTACTGATAGTACCGTTATTCGGGAGTCTGGTTTAATACCCCGTCGAACCAAAGGCTCGCGCTTCTGCTCCGGCTCAAATAATGCGCCGCCTAAAAAAATCTGGTATTAAACCAAGGCGGCTGCTCGCCAGTTCGCGGGGGAGGGTATAATAAATTTCCTATCGAACGAGCCTCCGTTGAAATAAGGCATCGCTTAAGGTACCGCGGAGCTTGCTCCGTGAAGGCTCATTATTTCCTTTATAAATTCATACCCCATCTTTATCCCGTAAAATGATAAAACCACTCCGCAAATCTTATTTATATATTTTATTGCCCTTTTGATTTTGTTTCCAATCCTATTTACCGTTAGTGCAAAAATATTAAACCAAAATACAAACGATATGCAAACACTTATTATAAAAATATTGGCATAATATTGAGGCAATGAAGCCCTGATGCCGCCAAATAGCATTGTTCCTTCAATAAGCGCTTGCGGATTCAACCATGTTAGGGAAAAACATACAAAAACAGTTTTTACAAATGATAATTTCTCACTGTTCTTATTATTTGCAACTTCATCTTTAGTCAGCATTAATCGTATTCCCATAAAAATAATAATGACCGAACCTATAAAAAGCATTATTATTTTAAGCGCCGGTAAAACATCGAATACAATTCCCACGCCGATAAAACACGCCAATACAAGCGGGATATCAAAAAATACAATAACCGATACGGTCTTTAAAATGTATTTTATATCCTTGTTATTAATCGAAGTATTTATTACAAAAAGATTACAAGCCCCAATTGGCGCAACCCAGGCTATTCCAAAAACAAATCCTTGTAATACATATTTTATCCAGTCCATTGTTATTTAATCCTGCATTAAAATATTAACACGAATGTTCCGATTGTGATTAATGCCCCGCCTATAATTGTTTTTATTGTTACGGTTTCTTTTAAAATTATAAATGCCAGTATCATTCCAATAACAACACTGGATTTGTCTATGGGTATAACTTTTGATGCTTCTCCAATTTGCAAAGCCCTGTAATAACAAAGCCAGGAAAGACCGGTCGCTATTCCCGATAATATTAAAAAGAGTAAATTTTTATGCCCAATATTTACAATATCATTATGTTTCCCGGTTATAAAAACAATAGCCCATGACATAATTAAAACAATAACCGTTCGTATTGCCGTTGCTAAATTGGAGTTTATATTTTCAACTCCGATTTTTGCTAAAATTGAAGTTAAAGAAGCAAATACAGCCGATAATAACGCATACGCAATCCACATGGCATCCACCCTTTCTTTCAGCGCAATTCATTGTATTTTGTTGTAATAAATTTGTCAATCATTTCAAAAACAATGCCGCATAAGGCAGATAATATCCGCAGCCTCATTCTGATTATAAAAACAAGACTCGCTCCCGCGGGTACGCGTTAAAGGCTGAGGAACCTCCCCTTGGGTTTCCGGAGGCTCCTTAGTCCGGGAGAGAAGCTGGGCGGCGGAAACCCCGCCAGGGTTAGCACCCAGCCCTTAAGGTTTTGCCCCCTCAGGGTGGCATAATACCAGGGAAAATTCTCCCTGAACCTGGGCTCCGGGGATATGCCAGGGGAAAAAAATCTCATCCCCCCGTTTGACCGGCATGGTGCCTCCGTCAAAAAGTATAGTCCCCGAACCCTCAAGGACAATGCCGATTTGCGGGAAACCGGTGCAACGGATGTCCGTCGTTCCTGCCGCGTCAAGCCGGGTAAAGGAAAAATAGCTGGTTTGTTCCGGCCCTATGACGAAATATTCCTTGCCCCAATCGCCCCGGCGTATGATTTTTGGGAGGATTCGCCGGCGTTTCAGATTTTCCTCCGCCGGGCATCCCTCATACACAAAGGCGCCCAGGGTCTTTTCATCATAAACCGCGTCGTCCTCAAAGGGACGGGGCGGCCTGGCCCCAGGCTTGTCCGCTGTCCATCCGGCAAAACGTTTTAACAGTTCCTGCTGCCGGATCGGCACAACGGTAATGTCGCTTGGCTCCTGCACTTCAATCACGAAACAACCCGTTCCCAGCGCGTGGGGAACCCCGCCGCCGACAAAAAAAGCGTCGCCCACAGAAACCGGTATGGCGTGGCAGAGCTCTTCAAGTCCTGCCAGATCATCCTGATAATAGAGGGCCTCCCAATCTTTCCGGGTGATTCCCTCTTTAAATCCCAGCAGAATATACGGCTGGGGCACATCATCCCTAAGGCCGATCACATACCAGCTTTCTTCCTTGCCGAAATCGCTGGACCACATTTTTTTTGCCCATTCCCGGGTTGGATGGGCCTGCAGGATATAGGGTTCCTGGGCATCAAGATATTTGACCAGTACGCCCATATTTGTTCCATGGAGATCCGTGTGGGCCTTGCCCAGCACCCGCGGAGGATCCAGGGCAATAGCCTCAAACAGGAACATTCTTTTCCCGTCGGGAAGCGTCACCTCCGAACAGCCGTAATGGGGTTTATCCTCCGGGGGCCGCATTACCCGGGTAACGGAACCAATCCACGATTCCGATCCGGAGGCGTCGTCCGCCGGGGGGTTAATGCCCCGCAGCTTGTCAATTTCGCGTCCCCCGGCGCCGCGGATCCTGTTAGGAATAAGTTTCCATGGCTGATTAAAAACATCCAAAATCATTGCTCCTTTGCGATTTTAACCGTCCGTAATTCCGGCTTTTTCCCATAATTGTAAATCTGCACTGTTTTTTCCACCCCCGGTACCAGTTCAAAATAGTTATCGCTCATTTTAATCCGGTCGTCGTCGGTAACAAGCTGGGCAAAGGGCACATAGGTTTCTGACTTCAGGGTAACCACATAGTCTGTCCCTTCCTGCTGGGCCGATAAAATCGCCGCTTTAAATTCGGCAAACGCATAGTTAAGGTAAGGCGCCCGAATGCTTGTTGCAGGATCAATGTCGTTGTCATCGGCTTTGGCAAAATAGAAACCCCTGTTCAGATCTCCCGGGGCGTCGAATTCCGGCAGCTCATTAAAGGAATGTTTTTTCATGTCCAGCTTAAGATTTTTTACCCCCTCGATTTTTCCGTCAAAGGTCATATAACCGTATTCAAGGCTGACCGAAACATCCTCGGGGGTTTCGTTCAGGACAACCAGGGAACCTTTTTTGTCAAATACCCGGATGATAATCTTTTTTAACGCAAAGGATCGTTTTAGGAAATAGAAGGCTATCTTGCGGGTGCCGTAATAATCCACGGTAGTCCAGCCACATTCCGGCCATGCGTCGTTATACATCCAGATAAGCCCGCCGGAACAATGTTCACGCCGCCTCATGGCCTCCATCATCTCGCGGTACTGAACCCCGTGGGCAAGGCCGCCGTAGAGCAGATAATTATCAATCTCCCGGTCGTCAAATTCGCCGAGGATCTTCTTTGCCGTCCCGATGATGATCTTGTATTTGGGGAACATCATGGTTTCGTGGGCGTCCCAGGATTTGCTTTCCATGGAAAGGGGTTCCCCCGCGTGGTAACGCAGGACAGAACTTTTCATCAGCGGGCCGTGGAAGCCGTATTCCGAGGAGAAGCGCATCTGATCCGCCGCCTGATCGTAGATATCGAACCGGGCCGGCAGTTTGCCGAAATCCTCGAAGCTAAAGGGCTTGTTTTCCGGGTTTTGCAGTTTCCGCATAAGCCCCCAGGCGTGGATATCGCCCGCAAAGGGATCGTTGGCGCGGCTGCCAAAAAAGGGCGAACTAGGCGCATAGGGAATAAGGGGCGAATTATTATGCACCGCCCTGGGCTGAATATGGTTGAAGATCTTATAACCGTAATAATACTCCGGGTTGGTTTCCGGGGCAAACCAGTCGGTGTAAGATTCATGGATTTCGTTATTTCCCGTCCAGATTGCCATGCAGGGATGGTGGGCAAGCCGCTTGGTTTGATATTGGGCTTCCTTTTCCGCTTCCCGGCAGAACCAATCCAGATAATCAGGATAATAAGCGCAGGCATACATAAAGTCGTGCATCAGGAGGATGCCGTTTTTATCACATTCCTCGTAGAAATAATCCGGCTCATAAACCCCGCCGCCCCACATACGGAGCATGGTAAAATGCTGGGCCTTGGCCTCTTCTACCAAAAGGCGGTACTTTTCGTTTGGGGTCCGCATATAGATACTGTCCGTGGGGACCCAGTTGCCGCCCTTGCAATAAACCGGAATCCCGTTTACCACAAAACGGAAATTCCTTGAACCGTCGGGAAGTTTTGAGTGATCGATCTTAAGGGTACGGATGCCGACCGATTTCTCTTCCATTTCATTAACCGCCCCGCGGCAGGAAAGGCTTGCATTGACCTGGTACAAATGCTGATCGCCGTAACCGTTCGGCATCCAGAATTTGGCATTTTTTATGTGAATTTCCTCTTCATAGGCATTATAGCCGCCGGTTGTATAAAGCTCCCGCTCCCCGCTTGTTACGATCTTCTCGTCAAAACTGACGGTATAATTTAAAACAGTCTCATCCGCGGTAGTCACATTTACATTGTCTATTTCAAAAAACAATTTGATCCTGGCCTCGCCCCCTTCGATGGAGAGGGTATCCGCCCGGAACGCGGAAATCTTTGCCCCGGTTATTCCTTCCAGGTAGATCGCCCGGCCTATGCCGCAGGTGGGGATCGCCCGGCACCAGTCCCATCCGTAGGTATAGGCCGGCTTACGCATATAAGTACGCTGGTTGTGGTTGCCGTTTACCGAATAATACGACATGGCATCGGCGAATTCGTAACTGTCTTCCAAACCGCCGGTAAGCCTTATGATGATTTGATTTTTCCCCCGGTGCAGGTACCGTTTGATGTCTTCGTAAAAGGGCACAAAGGCATTTTTGTGTTCAAACCGGGGCACCCCGTTGATGATGATATGGGCCTTATAATCAAGCATTTCAATAAACAGGCGAATCTGCTCGTGGTTATACAATTCCTCCGAAACATTGAAGTCGCGGAAAAACCACCAGGAAAGCTCCTCGACCCACTTAACCGCGGTATAGTTGTCCTTGTCTAAGGGATCCTCCATCAGATTATTGTCCATAAGCGCGGTGATCACGTCGCAGGGAACATTTGCCGTAAAAAAACCTTCCCGCTTGGGGAAGGGCGGCCGGCGGGGCGTTCGGGCAGGGCCGGTGATGTCAAATTTTCCCTCCGGCCTTGATATCACCATATTGAATTTTTCCGGCCCCACGTCAATAAATTCTGCCCGCATCTTCCAGGGGCCCGCCAGTGATTCTTTCACCATATTCCTCCTCAATTATTTTATTCGAGAGCCTGGTTTAATTCCCCGCGGCTCAAACAATGCGCTGCCGAGAGGGATTCGGCATTAAACCCAAGAACCGCCCCCGCGGGGAAACCGGGTATATTACCTGCCGCGCCCTATACCCTGTCCAGCAGGAATTTCCGGCTGAGGGCAAAGCTCTCAAAGGGATCGACTAAAAAGTCAGCATCCTGTTCGATAACCGCATAGGGGATCCGGGTAGCCTTGCAAAGGGGAATGATTTCGTCCCATTCCAAAACCCCCTCGCCAATTTCGGCGAATTGGCGGGTCCGGTTGAATATGCGGTAGTCCTTGAAGTGGATAACCTCGATGCGGCCTTCAAGTTTTTTGATGTAGCTCAGGGGATTGCCGCCGCCGGCCTGTACCCAGAAAGTATCAAGGATGAACTTAAGATCCGGACATTCTTCGATGATCCGGTCAAAGGCAGGGACGCCGCCCCACTTTTGAAATTCGAAATCGTGGTTATGATAGCCGAAGGTCATCCCCCCGTCCTTAAGCTGCCGGCAAATTTCGTTGGCCTTTTTGATAAACCGGGTATAGCCCTCATAACTGTTGGGGTAAACATCACCCGGACGGGCGCCAAGCCCGACATGATCGCAGCCGAGTTTTTTATGTTCGGCCATAACCCGGTTCAATTCCCCGGGGTCGGCAAGCCGGGACCAGGGAACATGGGTAACACATACATCCAGGCCGAGTTCCTGGATCCAGCCCGCAAGGAGATCCGGATCGCAGGGGCCGAAACCGGAAATCTGGATAACATCAAAGCCGAGGGCTTTGATTCTCCGCAGGGTTTCTTCAATATCCCGGGGGGTTTTGGTATAATCCCGGGCAGAATAAAGTTGGGCGCCGATTTTCATGATAGGTTCCTCGATTGGTTTATTTGGACTTTTCTCCGGGTTGGCGGACAGGACGTCCTACCCCTGTTTGGATAGCAGGGAAAGTATAAACCCTTACTATTAAATTGGGAAGTACCTTTTTATCTCCCAGGGCAGCGTCATTTGCCTTAAGCGCGGGTCCAAAAGGATGTCCCGATTGCCGCCGCCGGCCAGTTATTCGGGAGTCCGGACTTTCCTTCAGCTTGCCCCCTTCTTTGAAAAAAACCGCTTGACAAAAAAGATTTTATCCAGAATCATATAGGTATAATGAAGGTCATAAAACCGCTTGTCTCTGCATTTTTCTCGCCCAAATCAACAGAGATTCATAGCAATTATGAGTCAGGAGGTGTCGTCTAAATACAATACATTTATGTTTTGTGTTGCGTTTAGGCGATAAACCCTGCGGTTTGTCGCCTTTTTTTTGCTTTTTTGGAGAGGCCGGATACGGTTGATTCTGCCCTCTCCGACTATGGAAAGATGGGGGAGAGGTTTAACCCGCCCGTTTTGAAAACGGGTGTGCCAAGGCACCGCTGGTTCAAATCCGGCTCTTTCCGTAATTATGGAAGGAAGTTAGTTGGCATATCACCCCGCTCCGAAGGCGGGGGGTTCCGAAAGGGCCCGCGGGTTCGATTCCCGCTCCTTCCGCAATGTTCCATCCAAGCCCGAAATTCCCTGGGCAGGGCCGCCAGGTCCGGTCGTCAAACTCTTGCCAGTCAGGTCTTTTAGGTTCAGGTTATTTGTTAGATTTTACTAACTCAGAAACTCCGGGGACGGTTTCTGTCTGCCGCTGTAAAGATTGGCCGGAGACCGTTATTGTATGCCAAGGGGATAGATGAACTGGGGAATTGGGGCGCGCCCCAAAAAGGAGGAATTCTATGTTCGGGAAGTTTATTCGGGAGTCTGGTTTAATACCCCGGAGTTCTGCTCCGGTTCAAATAATGCAACGCCTACAAAAATTTGGTATTAAACCAAGGAACCCGCTCCTATGTTTTATGTCAAGGGAAATCTGTTATTTTTTTTCAGAATTTCCCCTGACCGCTCCCGGCCCGGTTATGCACTTAACGCCTCTTCGGCTAATGCCTTCACATCGGTCTTCTTCACACCTCCCTTGAACGGTCTCACTTCATAGGTCGTCCCCTTCTTCAACAGGGTGTACAGTAATACCCCCAGCCGTCGTGCTATCGCCACTATCGCCTTCTTCTTCCCTATCCCCTTCTCTGCCGTCATATATTCATACCGCTCCCTCAGCGCTCCCCCATCATTCGACCACGTAATCGCCCACGCTCCCTGTACCAACAGGGCCCGCAGGTACCCATTCCCCCGTTTCGTTATCCCTCCATACCTCACCATACTCCCCGACATA
>JAITRD010000150.1 GCA_031288575.1 Treponema sp.
GAGTATTCCGGGGCAATCCTCAGGGCCGTATGGGCCAGGCTCGTGGTGGCTCCCCCAATGAGGAGGGGAATCGTTAATCCCCGCTTTTCCATTTCCCGGGCGGTTAAAATCATCTCATCCAAAGAGGGGGTGATAAGCCCCGAAAGGCCGATGATTGCGGCCCCCTCTTTCTGGGCCGCCTCGATAATGACCGCCGGGGGAACCATAACCCCCAGGTCAAGAATGGTATAGCCGTTACAGCCCAGAACAACCCCCAGGATGTTTTTGCCGATGTCGTGGACATCCCCTTTAACCGTGGCAAGGAGGATCTTGGCGGACCCGCCGGCAGCCGGGTTCCGGTCCGCCGCCTTTTCCTGGTTTATAAACGGTTCCAGGGCAGCCACGGCCTTTTTCATCACCTGGGCGCTGCGGATCACCTGGGGGAGGAACATCTTCCCCGCCCCAAAACAGTCCCCCACTTCCCGCATCCCCTTCATAAGGGGGCCCTCCACGATATCCAGGCAGCGGCGGTATTGGGGCCGCAATTCCAGGAGGTCCCCTTCGATATAATCGTCCAGGCCCCGCACCATGGCAAAAATGATCCGCTCCTCCAAAGGAAGGGAACGCCAGGAAGGGGCTCCCCCGGGGCTTTTTTCCGGCCCTTTATCTGCCCCAGGGCCGGCCTTTGTCTTTAAACCCATATCCAGGGCCAGGGCAAGGAGCCGTTCCCCCGGGCCGGTCCCGGGGGTACCGGGACCGGAATCAGCAGCCCCGGCCCGGCACAGGATCACATCCTCTACCGCCTGCCGCAGAACCGGATCGATTTCGCCGTAGGGAACCAAAGCCGCGGGATTGACGATGGCCATGGAAAGCCCCGCGTCTATGGCGTATTTAAGGAACACCCCGTGCATGGCTTCCCGAAGGGGATCATTCCCCCGGAAACTAAAGGAAAGATTAGAGATGCCCCCGGATATTTGAACGCCGGGGCAATGCTCCCGTATCCAGGCACAGGCGCGGATAAAATCCAGGGCATAGCGGTCATGTTCAGCCATGCCGGTAGCCACCGTTAATACATTGGGGTCAAAGACGATATCCTCCGGGGGAAAGCCGTCCCGGGTTAAAAGCCCGTAGGAGCGGCGGGCCACCTCGGTTTTCCGCCCGTAATCCGCCGCCTGTCCCTGCTCGTCAAAGAGCATCACCACCACCGCGGCGCCATAAAACCGGGCGCGGCGGGCCCTGCGGAGGAAAACCTCCTCCCCCTCTTTAAGGCTGATGGAATTCACCAGCCCCTTTCCCGGGATGCACTTGAGGGCCGCCTCAATGACCTCCCAGCGGGAACTGTCCACCATAATGGGTAGGCGGGCGATATCGGGGTAAGAAAGGATCAGGTTGATAAAACGGACCATGACGGCAGAAGCGTCCAGAAGGGGATCGTCCATGCAGATATCAAGAACGGCGGCGCCCTTTTCCGCCATGTCCCTGGCCGCCTCCGCCGCGGCCTCATATTTTTCTTCTTTAATAAGTTTGAGGAATTTCCGGCTCCCCGCCACATTGGTCCGTTCCCCCACGTCAACAAAGCCCCGGTTCCGGTCAATGAGAAGGCTTTCAAGGCCGGCCAAATAGGTCCGGCGTTGCGGGGCCGGGACCTTCCGGGGCGGGTAACGGGGCGCCCGGGACGCGATGACCCGGATATGCTCCGGGGTGGAACCGCAGCATCCACCCAGAATGTTCACCAAACCTTCCTGCAGGTATTCTTCGAGGCAGACGCCCATGGATTCGGGGGTTTCGTCATATTCCCCCAATTCATTAGGCATCCCCGCGTTGGGATGGGCGCTTACCAGGCAGGGCGCAAAACCGGCGATTTCCCTGACATGGGCCTTGAGCCGTTCCGCCCCGAAGGAACAGTTGAGCCCCACCGACCAGGGATCGCCGTGGAGGACCGAAACGCAGAAAGCCTCCAGGGTCTGCCCGGTAAGAAGCCGCCCCGCGGCATCGGAAACCGTCGCGGAAATCATAAGAGGCGGGGCCGAAGAAGGATCCCGGTACCGCTCTTCCCTGAGGCGCGTCACCGCGGCGATAGCCGCTTTGGCGTTAAGGGCGTCAAAAACAGTCTCAATGAGGAGGATATCGGCGCCGCCGTCCAGGAGGCCCCGGGCGTTATCGTAGTAGGCCCCTTCCAATTCATCCCAGGTAACGCTCCGTTTGGCGGGGTCGCTGATATCCGGCGAGATGCCGGCGCTTTTGGCGGTAGGGCCCATGCTCCCCGCTACAAACCGGGGTTTATCCGGGGAGGCAAATTTGTCTGCCGCCCTCCGGGCAAGCCGGGCCGAAGCGCGGCTTATTTCATAGGCAAAATCGGCAATGCCGTAATCCTCCAGGGAAACCGCAGTGGCGTTAAAGCTGCAGGTTTCGATAATATCCGCCCCCGCATCCAGGTAGGCCTCGTGGATGGCGCTAATTACCTGGGGATAGGTGAGGCAGAGGAGATCGTTACAGCCCCGGAGATCCCCTTTGGGGGAGGCAAAACAGCCGCTCCAAGACGAACCGGAAGTGAGCCCCCGGAAATCGTCTTCCCCCAGCTTGAGGCGCTGGATCATGGAGCCCATGGCGCCATCCAGGATGAGGATACGCCGCGCCGCAATAGCATCCAGGATTTTCCGGGTATTCATAGAGGAATTATAACATAACCGGGGCGAAAAAACTATGCCGGAAGCTTTATCGCTCCCGGGTAAGCTTCTTCATCCAGTCCCACCGGTTCAGCTTTATCACCGCCACAATACATTTGATAACCTGGTCGCATTTAAGGCAGGCGAAAACCACCACCGGGGGAAAATGAAAGACGAAGGCGGAAAGCAGGGCCGAGGGAATAACGAGGAGCCAGACATGGATAAGGTCATTGATCAGAACAAAACTGGTGGCGCCCCCGGCCCGGACGATGCCGGTAAGTACCGACATTTGGTAGGAGGTGCCGATAATGGTAATGGAAAAAACCGTCAGAAACTGGATAGAGTAGTCGTGGGCCGCCGGGGAGATCATGGGAAAGCCGATATCCAAAATAGCGTTTTTGGTAAGAAAAATAATCACCCCCGTAATAAGCCCAAAGGCCAGGAAGATCCCTTGCAGGGTTTTTGCGTAGGCTTTTACCTTTTCCAAATCCCCGGAACCCACGGTCCTGCCGATGATAACCCCCGAGGCGTTGGCAATGGCATAGACCAGGATGCTGCCGAAAAGCATGTGCAGATTGGCGGCGATTGTGTTTGCCGCCAATACCTCCGGGCCGAGCCGGCCCAGAATGGCGATTTGGGTATTGCCCGCAATACCCCAGGTGATATCCCCCAGAATAACCGGAAAACCGTATTTGAAAAAATCCTTTACCAGCTCCCGGTCCCGCAGCAGAAGATCCCGAAACCGGAAAGAAAGGCTTTTGTCGAAAAAACGGACATAGGACAGGGTAACGGCAAATTCGCAAAACCGCGCAATCAGGGTAGCGATGGCCGCTCCGGATACCCCCAAGGCGGGCATGCCCAAATGCCCGAAAATCAAAACCCAATTGAGGAAAATGTTCACGCAAAAACCGATCAGGGAACTTAAAAAACCGATCCTGGTATTCTGGGTACAGCGCATGGCTGCCAGAAGAACCGTATTGCAGCAGAAAAAAATATAGGAAAAACACACAAAGCCGATATACTTAAGCCCCTCGTCAATAACCGCCTGGTCATTGGTAAAAAGGCGGAGAATCTGATCCGGCAAAAAAAACACCAAAACCGTACAAACCGTGCCCACCGAAAGGGCCAGTTTGAGGCTGATATTAATGACGATTTTGGCGTTTTTAACATCCTGCTTCCCGATATATTGGGCCGCCAGGATAACCATGGCCGCGCCGATACCGATACTGAGCATATGGAGGAGCGCCTGGACCTGGTTTGAAAGGAACACTCCCGAAAGGGCAAGATCCCCCAGGGAGCCGACCATAAAATTATCCGCAAGGCCAATGCCGTAGGTGATAAGGTTCTGCATCGCCAGAGGAAGGGCGATATAGACCAGGGATGTATAAAAGGATTTATCTTTAATCATATCTATTCTGATCCAGGGCCGAATCGAACGGCCGACCTGCCGCTTAGGAGGCGGCCGCTCTATCCCCTGAGCTACTGGACCTTATGCGAAAGATTACCCGTTTCCCCCTCCTTCTGTCAATGTAAATTCTGTAACAATAAACCTCCCCGCCCTTCAGGCTAAACTTGACCCACAAAAATCTGTGTAATTCCCGCAGGGGAAGGGAAAATGCCGGGAAAAATGCTTGTAGAATCCGCCTCCGCTATCTTCGATACGCTCCGGCGGGGAATTCCAAATATTTTTCCCAGCCTTTCCCCTTCCCCTGTGGGCCTACTCAAGAAAAGCGGGTCAAATTTAGCCTGAAGGGCAGGGTATCCTGTAAGCGTTGCATTATCTACGAGGTTCGTTCTGTAAGGAAATTATTTACTTGTGGGGCTTACTACCATCTTTCTGTTAGTGTTACAAATCCAAACCGCCCTAAAGCTCGCACACGAAAACGTGCAGATGGTATGAGACCCCGCTGCGAATGAACCCGGCGGAGAGGGCAAAATCCCCATGCGGCAGATAGCCCGTTTTCCCCCCCTCGTCCGGAACCTCTTCCCCCTCAAAGGCCCTGCCTTTACGGCCTCAGCTATTAAACGGAACAACAAGGCCGGCTGGGAGGGCAAAATTCCCCAGGGGGTCACTGAGGACCCTATGGGTCCTATACCGAAGCTTTGCACCATCCGACCCTCAAGGACAACGCCAAAGCCTCCTTGTGCAAAGCACGCGTCACCCCCTGGGGAATTTTCCCCTCCCAGCCGGTAATTTTTGTTACGCTTCATATGAAGCGTAAATGCAGGATCCCTATCATCCCTTGCGGTTGCAAATAATAATAGGTAGAC
>JAITRD010000253.1 GCA_031288575.1 Treponema sp.
AGCGCCGGATATGAGGTGCATGTTTTCGATTTAATTGCCGCCAATGTCAGGGAATTGGAAGGCGCGGGCGCGAAGCCCTGTGCCGGTAACCGGGAACTGGCCGGTAAATCTGATTTGATTATCACGTCCCTGCCCAACGCGAAGATTGTGGAATCGGTCATGACCGGAGATGAAGGCATTTTTGCGGTCTGTAAGCCGGGAACCATTATTATGGATATGAGCAGCGTCGCTCCCGGTACTACCAAAGCTATGGCCAAGGCGGCAGAAAAATCCGGCCTCAAATACATGGACGCCCCGGTGAGCGGAGGCGTGGCCGGCGCAAGCGCCGGTACTTTGACGATAATGACAGGCTGCGATCAGGATACCTTTGAAAAGGTAGCTCCGGTTTTGAATGTTTTGGGTAAAAACATATTCCATGTGGGAGAAGCCGGAATGGGCGACGCGATTAAAATCGTCAACAATCTGCTTCTGGGCGCCAATATGGCCGCCCTGGCGGAAGCGCTGGTACTGGGTGTTAAACTGGGCTTAAACCCCCAGACGATGAAAGAAGTGATCAGCGTCAGTTCCGGGCGGAGTTACGCGCTGGAGGCAAAATTTGATAAATTTATAATGGCCGATTCTTTTGACGGCGGTTTCGCCGTGGATCTTCAGTACAAGGATCTGGGGCTGGCCCTTGAAGCCGCAAGAGACACCGCCTCTCCCTTGCCCCTTACCGCCGCCGCCATACAGGTATTCGAAGCCGCCCGGGCAAAGGGACTCAACCGCAAAGATATTTCTTCAGTAATCAAGGTATGGGAAGATCTAAGCGGCGTCCAAATCAAAAACAGCTCAAACTAAATCGAAGGAGTTAATCTTTTATGAAAGATTTTGATTTTCATACTCCCGGGTCACTGAGAGAAGCATTGGTTTTACTGGCAAAGTATAATCCCTCCACCTCCACCCGTTCAGCGGTCATCGCGGGGGGTACGGATGTGGTTATAGAACTCAGGGATTTCAAACGGCATCCCGAGCATGTTATCAATATTAACAAATTGAATGAATTGCGTTATTGCAAATTTGAAAACGGAAAAGTACGCATCGGCCCATTGACGACTTTTGCCGATCTGGAAAGGGATGCCGGTATTCGGGAGAAGGTAAAATCTCTGCATTACTGCGCTTCAAATGTAGGTTCTCCCCAGATTAGAAATTTGGGTACCATCGGGGGCAATGTCATAAACGCCTCCCCTGCCGGCGACAGCATCAGCACCCTGATGTCCCTGGACGCTTCGGTGGTGCTGGAGAGCGGGCGGGGCAGACGGGAAATGAAACTTCAGGATTTTTACGCTCATTGCCAGAAAACACAGCTTGCGCCTGACGAACTGCTGACGGAAATTTATTTTGACGCTCCCACAAACGATATCGCTACTGCGGCCTATAAACTGGGAAAAAGAAAATCCCTGGCGATTGTGGTGGTTGGTTTTTCCGTATTAATCGAACGGGATTCCTCAGACCGGATTAAACGGTCACAGATTGTTCTGGGCGCTTCATCAAAAATACCGGTTCGGATAAACGCCCTTGAAGATTATGTACTGGGCAAGCCGCTGACGGAAGATACCTTTAAGCCTTGCGGCGGCATGTTGTCGGAAATTATCAAAAACATGATTCCCGAAAAGGATGCGGAACTTTTTGAAAAATACCATAAAGTGGAAAGCATCAAGTCTATTACCGAAAGAACGTTCCGGAGAATTCTTGACTGCTTTGAGCGCCGCCGGGAGGGGAAATAATGGGAAAAATCAAGATAAATTTTATTCTGAACAATAAGCCGGTAACCCTCGAGACCTATCCCAACAAAAGACTGGTGGATCTGCTCCGGGAAGACTGCGGCTGCATGAGCGTTAAAGAAGGCTGCGGCGAGGGGGAATGCGGCGCCTGTACGGTACTCCGCAATGACGAGCCCGTAACTTCCTGTCTCATGCTGGCGGGACAGATAGAAGGGGACCGTATTCTTACGGTGGAAGGATTAAGCGCCAACGGGGAATTGGACAAACTACAGTCCAGTTTTATTGCCGCCGGCGCGGTGCAGTGCGGATTCTGCACCCCCGGCATGATCCTGTCGGCAAAAGCGCTTCTCACAAAAAACCCCAATCCCGGTAAAGAAGAAATCAAAAAAGCCATATCCGGCAATCTGTGCCGGTGTACGGGTTATGCAAAAATCGTTAAAGCCGTGGCTATGGCCGCGGAGTAATACACGGACGGGAAGGAGATAATCCATGGCTATCAGAGATTTAGCGGTTTTGGGGAAATCCCATGAGAAAAAAGACGCCTTGGCGAAGGTTCTGGGCAGAGCCCAGTTTGCCGCCGATATAACGTTTGATAATATGCTCTATGGCGGCGTGTTCCGCAGCACGGTGCCCCACGCGACAATAAAAAACTTTGATGCCTCAAAAGCCCTGGCCCTTCCCGGCGTTGCCTGTGTACTTACCGCAAAGGATATTCCCGGGGGCAACAGAATAGGGATCATCATAAAAGATGAACCGGTTCTGGTGGACGACAAGGTCCGACGGATAGGAGACGCCATCGCCATTGTTGCCGCGGAAACCCCGGAACTGGTGGATGAAGCCCTCGCGCTCATGAAGGTGGAATATGATCTCCTGGAACCGATCTTCACCTTTGAGGACGCCATGCGGGAGGACAGCGTAAAGGTACACGGCTCTTCCAATCTGCACGCGACCAAACACATGGAAAGCGGGGATGTGGATGCGGCCTTTGAGAAATGCGATGTCATTGTAGAAGGAACCTATGTTACTTCCATGGTTTCCCACATGTTTATTGAACCCGACGCGGGGGTAAGCCTGCTGGAAAACAATACCATAACCATATACTCCTCTACCCAAAATCCGCATTTTGATCGCGGCGAAGTAGCCAGGACCCTGGGCGTTCCCAACAATAAAGTGCGGGTTATTCAGGTTGCTACCGGCGGCGGCTTTGGAGGCAAACTGGATATATCCGTCCAATGCCACCTGGCGCTTCTGACCAACGCTACCGGCAGGCCGGTAAAAATGATACGGACACGGAGAGAATCGACCGAGGTTTCCTCAAAGCGTCATCCCATGATTATGAAAGCCAAAACCGGCGCCACCAAAGACGGCAAATTGCAGGCGGTGGAAGTAACCATAACCGCGGACACCGGCGCGTACGCTTCCTATGGGCCGGCGGTTATCACCCGGGCGGTGGTGCATTGCATGGGACCCTATGAGGTGCCCAATGTCCGGGTTCAGGCGGATTTTGTGTATACCAATAATCCGATGGCCGGCGCGTTCCGGGGATTCGGCGTACCGCAGGTGGCGTTCTGTCATGAAGGCCAGATGAACGCACTGGCAAAGGCCCTCAACAGAGACCCCATAGACCTGCGGATCCTCAACGCCCACCGGATCGGTACGAAGATCGCCAACGGCCAGGTTCTGGAAGAAAGCGTCGGTTTTATTGAAACCCTGGAACAGGCCAGGGCGAAAG
The DNA here is from genome assembly GCA_031288575.1 of Treponema sp. GTDB lineage: Bacteria > Spirochaetota > Spirochaetia > Treponematales > Breznakiellaceae > JAITRD01. The sequence continues at coordinate 3,493 of JAITRD010000253.1, forward strand.
CCAAAGAGGTACTTCACCCCGGCAAAAAAAACCAGGGGATCGGCGTAGGCTGTATGTGGTACGGCGTAGGCAATACGGGCCTCCCCAATCCCGCCGCCGCGTTTGTGGAGGTACTGCCGGATTGTTCCGTCAACCTGATGGTAGGCTGCGCCGATTTGGGTCAGGGTTCTTCTACGGTAATGGCGATCATCGCCGCGGAGGAACTGGGCCTTACGTATGAGGATATCCTGGTAACCGCCGCCGATACGATGGTTACCCCTGAAGGCGGGGCAAGTTCAGCCAGCCGCCAGACCTTCATTTCCGGCAACGCGGTCAGGATCGCCTGCAGACAGGCCAAGGATACCCTGGCGCAGACCGCGGCGGATTTTCTCCATGTCCCCAAGGAGGAGTTGATATTCCGGAACAAGGAAATATACCGCGCCGGAGATATCTCAGTAAAGATAACGTACCCTGAACTGATGGGGGAAATGAAAAAATGGGGGAAACTTGCGGTCGGCGCCGGCGCCTATAATCCAAAAACCACCTATTTGGACCCCAAAAACATGAGCGGTATTCCCTATGAAGTGTATTCGTATGCCACCACCATAGCCCAGGTGGAAGTGGATATGGGCACCGGGGAAATTGAGGTACAGAAAATGATCTCCGCCCAT
>JAITRD010000261.1 GCA_031288575.1 Treponema sp.
TCCAGGGCCCTTTCGAGGACCGCAAGGAAGATCCCTTCCTCCCCGGCGCGGTAGGCGGGAACGCCGTAGGCTTCGGCGAGTTTTACAAAATCGGGATGCCCCGGCAGATCCGTTTCGGAATAACGGCCCTCGTAAAAAAAGTTCTGCCACTGCCGGACCATGCCCAGGGTGCGGTTATTGAAGACGATCACCAATACCGGCACCTGATAGGTAGTGAGGGTGGCCAGTTCGGCGCAGTTCATCCTGAAACAGCCGTCCCCGGTAAAGAGGACCACCGGCCGGCCGGGGTTGGCGATCTTGGCCCCCTCCGCCGCGCCCAGGCCGAAGCCCATGGTTCCCAGCCCCCCGGAGGTCAGGAAGGACCGGGGCCGGCTAACGGGGTAAAACTGGGCGGTCCACATCTGATGCTGCCCCACGTCGGTAACAACCACCGCCTCGGTTCCCAGGCGTTTGGCGGTTTCCCGGATGACAAACCGGGGATGGAGGGCGGTCTTCCGGTGGTGGTCCCGGGGAATAACGGCCTTCCATTTTTCCACCTCCCCGTTCCATTCGGTTTCCATCCGGGGGGGGAGTTTTTTCAGCAACTCCCCCAGGACCTGCCTGACATCCCCCACAACCCAGGCGTCTGCCCGGACATTTTTGTTGATCTCCGCGGGGTCCATGTCCAGGTGCAGTATCCTGGCGGACCGGGCAAACTTGTCAACCTGGCTGGTAACCCGGTCGGAAAACCGGGCCCCGACGGCCAGGAGGAGGTCCGCCTTCTGCACCGCCTTGTTGGACGCCACCGTGCCGTGCATGCCGATAAGCCCCGTGCAGAGCCGGTGGTCCTGGGGCAGGGCCCCTATCCCCATCAAACTCAGGGCCACCGGCGCGTTCAGCCGTTCCGCCAGGGCCTCCAACTCCCCGGAAGCCCCGGATATGATAACCCCGCCCCCGGCGTAAAGGACCGGCCGTTTCGCCTCCCGGAGCATCTCCGCGGCCTGTTCGATATCCGCCCCGGTAAAGGCCGGCCTCCCGCTCCGTTCCGCAAGCCGCCTGGCCCGGGCGCCGAGTTCCGCCGGTAAGGCCGCGGGCTCCGCCCCGGCTTCCAGGGCCGGCCCGGACCCTAGGGGGGCCCATTCCCCCGCCAGGGCGGTAACGTCCTTGGGGATGTCAATAAGCACCGGCCCGGGGCGGCCGGCTTTCGCCACCGTAAAGGCTTCCCGGACTATCTCCGCCAGTTCCGCCACGTCCTTTACCAGCCAGTTGTGTTTAACCACGGGCATGGTTATCCCGGCAATGTCCACCTCCTGGAAACTGTCCTTCCCCAAAAGGCCCCGGGCCACATTGCCGGTGATCGCCACCAGGGGGACCGAATCCATGGCCGCGGTGGCGATCCCCGTTACCAGGTTGGTCGCCCCGGGGCCGGAGGTGGCGATGCATACCCCCGTCTTCCCGGTGGACCGGGCGTAACCGTCCGCGGCGTGGGCCGCGTGTTGTTCATGGCTTACCAGGATGTGCCGGATCCGGTCCCGGTGCTTAAACAACTCGTCGTATATATACAAAACCGCCCCGCCGGGATAGCCGAAGACGGTATCCACCCCCTGCTCAATAAGGGCCTCAATTAAAATACGGGCGCCTGAGTACAGCATGGCTACTCCTTAAAGACCGCGCCGGCCGCGGCGGAGCCCACTAAACGGGCGTACCGGGCAAGATAACCGGAACTCACCTTGGGGGGAAGGGGCTTCCAACCGGCCCTCCGCCGTTCCAACTCCCCAGGGCCGATATCGGCGTTGATGCTCCGGCCTTCGATGTCGATGGTGATGAGGTCCCCCTCCTCCAAAAGGCCGATAAGCCCCCCTTCGGCGGCTTCGGGGGAAACATGGCCTATGGCGGCCCCCTTGGTAGCCCCGGAAAAACGGCCGTCGGTGATCAGGGCCACCCGGTCGTCCAGGCCCATCCCGGCCAGGGCGGCGGTGGGGGCCAGCATCTCCTTCATCCCCGGCCCGCCCCGGGGACCCTCGTAGCGGATGACGATCACGTCCCCGGGCTTGATGCGGCCCCCGGTGATGGCCTCGAAGGCGGCCTCCTCGGAATCGAAGATCCGGGCGGGGCCGGAATGTTTCATCATCCCGGGGGCCACGGCGCTCTGTTTTACCACGGAGCCCTCGGGGGCAAGGTTCCCCCGGAGGCAGGCCAGGCCGCCGGTGGCCGAATAGGGGTTTTCGATGGGCCGGATAATCCGGGGGTCCCGGTTTTCCGCGCCCCGGTAGGCGTCGGCCAGGACGCCGTAAACCGTGGGGGCGGAACCGTCGATCAGGTCCCTTTTGGCCAGCTCCCCCAGCACCGCGGGGATGCCCCCGGCGGCGTGGAGGTCCTCCACGGCGTCGGTCCCCGCGGGGGCAAGCCGGCAGAGGTTGGGGGTAACGGCGCTTATCCGGTTCAGGATATCCGGGTCGAAATTAAGCGCCGCCTCCCGGGCAATGGCGGGTAAATGGAGGGCGGTATTGGTGGAACAACCCAGGGCCATGTCCAGGGCCAGGGCGTTTTTAAAGGCCCTTTCGGTCAGCACGGACCGGGGGCGTATATCCTTCTTGATAAGATCCAGGATCAGGATGCCGGTTTGTTTCGCCAGGCGGAGCCGCCCGGCCATCACCGCCGGGATGGTGCCGTTCCCCGGCAGGGCCAGCCCCAGGGCCTCGGTAACGCAGTTCATGGAATTGGCGGTGAACATCCCCGAACAGGATCCGCAGCCCGGACAGGCGGCATCCTCCAGGGCCGCAAGCTCGGCCTCCTCCATCTTGCCCGCGGCCACCGCCCCCACCGCCTCGAACATGGCGGTAAGGGTAAGGGGTTCCCGGCCCGGACCCTTGCGGCGGCCCGCAAGCATGGGCCCCCCGGAGACAAAGACCCCGGGCAGATTGAGCCGGGCCGCGGCGATAAGCATCCCCGGCACGATCTTGTCGCAATTGGGAATGTAGATCACCCCGTCAAAGCCGTGGGCCAAAACCATACATTCGACGGAATCGGCGATAAGCTCCCGGGTGGGCAGGGAATAACGCATCCCCTCGTGGCCCATGGCGATTCCGTCGCATACCCCGATTACCGGAAACTGTACCGGCACTCCCCCGGCAAGGCGTACCCCGTCGGCGGCGGCCCGGGCGACGGTGTCCAGGTGCAGATGCCCCGGGACAATTTCGCTTTTGGCAACCGCTATGCCGATAAGGGGCCGGTTAAATTCCTCGTCAATAAAGCCCAGGGCCTTAAAGAGGGACCGGTGGGGAGCGCGGGCTATGCCCTTGTTAACGGAATCGCTACGCATGATTTTTCTCCTCGATAAAATTACTTTATATTTTCCAGGGCCTTTAAAACCGCCTGGCCCATGGCCCTGGTACCCACAATTTTTTCGCAAGCCCCCGGGGCGCCCCGGCCGGCAATGTCCCGGGTCCGGTAGCCCTCATCCAGGACGGCCCCTACCGCGGCTTCAATAGCCAGGGCCTCCTTCTCCAGGGCAAAGGAATAGCGGAGCATCAGCGCCGCGGAGAGGATCGTCGCCAGGGGATTAGCCAGGTCCTGACCGGCGATATCCGGGGCGGAGCCGTGGATGGGCTCGTACATCCCCATGGGGCGGCCGTTTTTCGCCAGGGGATCCTCAGGGCTGCCCAGGCTCGCCGAGGGGAGCATGCCGATGGACCCGGTCAGGACCGAAGCTTCGTCGGAGAGGATATCCCCGAAGAGGTTGGAGGTAACGATCACGTCAAACTGGCCGGGGGCCCGGATAAGCTGCATGGCGCAGTTATCCACATACATATAGCTGGTTTCTATCTCCGGATAAGCGGCGGCGACCTCCGCCGCCACCTCCCGCCAGAACCGGCTGGATTCCAGCACGTTGGCCTTATCCACCAGACAGAGTTTTTTCCGCCGTACCGCCGCCGCGGCGTAACCCGCCCGGAGGACCCGCTTTATCTCGGCCCGGGAATAAGTTTCGGTGTCAAAGGCGGCGGCCTCTTCCCGATCCGCCGCCTCGATCCGGCCCCGCTTGCCGAAGTAGAGCCCCCCGGTAAGTTCCCGGACGATCAGGAGGTCGAAGCCGGGCTTCCCGTCGGGGCTGCCGGCGATCAAAACCTCATCCTTCAGGGGGCAGGCGGCCCGAAGCTGGGGCAAAAGCGCCGCGGGGCGCAAATTGGCAAATACCCCCAGGCCGGAGCGGAGCCCCAGAAGGGCCCGTTCGGGCCGGAGATGCCCCGGCAGGGTTTCCCACTTTGGCCCCCCCACAGCCCCCAGAAGCAGGGCGTCGCAGGCCTTAGCCGCCTCCAGGGTATCCGCCGGCAGGGGCTCCCCGGTATGGTCAATGGCCTTTCCCCCGGCCTCCAGTTCCACATAGTTAAACACATGACCGTATTTATCCCCCGCCGCGTCCAAAACTTCCACCGCCTGGGCCACCACGTCGGGCCCGATGCCGTCCCCGGGAACCAGGGCTACCGAATAGTTCATATATTCCTCCTTATAAGTAGGCTTTAAATTTCCGCTCAATATCGCCGATTAACTTGTATTCAATGGAATCCACCAGGGCGGCCCGGCTCGCGTCGATAATGTCCGCGGAAACCCCCACGGTGGTCCAGGCATTAGGGCCGTCGGTAGATTCAATAAGGACCCGGACCTTGGCGGCGGTGGCGGCGGTGCCGTCGATAACCCGGACCTTGTAGTCCGAAAGGCGGACCTGCTCCAGTTCGGGGTAAAACCGGGTAAGGGCCCGCCGGAGGGCCCCGTCCAGGGCGTTCACCGGCCCGTCCCCCTCGGCGGCGGCGATCTCGTCCTTCCCGTCCACCAGAACCTTCACCCATCCGTGGGAACAGGCGATTTCGTCCCCGCTGGGGTGTTCGCTCACCACCCTATAGGCCAGAATCTTAAAGAGGGGCCGGTACCGGCCCAGTTCCCGGCGGACCAGCAGCTCGAAACTGCCGTCGGCCCCCTCAAACTGCCAGCCCGCGGCTTCCAGGGTTTTGAGCTTCGCCGCCAGGGCCGCGGTAACCGGGTGGTCCTTGGTAACCGAGGGCTCGATCTTCCTGACCCGCTCGGCAATGGCGGACCGGCCCCCCACTTCACTCATCAGGAAACGCCGGTCATTCCCCACCAGGGCGGGATCGATATGCTCAAAGGAACGGCTCACCTTGAGGATTCCGTCGGCGTGCATCCCCGCCTTGTGGGAAAAGGCGTGGGCCCCCACATAGGGCATATTGTCGGGGACCGCCACGTTGGCAATCTCCGCCACCCGCCGGGTAATCTCGCAGATATGCTCCAGCCTCCCCCCGGGCAGGCAGGGCAGCCCCAGCTTCAGGCTGATGCTGGGGATCACCTCCGCCAGACTCGTATTGCCGCAGCGTTCCCCGAAACCCACCAAAGTCCCCTGAACATGGCGGCACCCGGCCTTTACCGCCAGAACCGTACCGGCCGTGGCAAAACCCGCGTCGTTGTGGGCGTGGATCCCGATAAGAGGGGGGGGCGGTTTCCGGGCCTCCCCTCCCGGAGCGCCGCCGCTCCCGTCGCCCCCCCCTGCGCTCCGGCCCCCGTCCCGGGGTCCTCCGCTACCCCCCAAAACCCGGGCCACTTCGGTTACCCCCCGGGCGACAAGGTCCGGAAAGGCGCCGCCGTTGGTGTCGCAGAGGACGATCCGGTCCGCCCCGGCTTCCCGGGCGGCCAGAACCGCCTTAAGGGCATAACCGGCGTTGGCGGCCAGGCCGTCGAAGAAGTGTTCCGCGTCGAAGATCACCACCCGGCCCTCCGCCTTGAGGAAGGCCGCGGTCTCCCGTATCATGTCCAGGTTCTCCTCAAGGTCCGCCCGGAGGACCTCCCTGACGTGGAGGTCCCAGCTTTTCCCGAAAAACGCCACCCCCTCGGTCCCGGCCTCCAGGAGGCTCTTTACCTGGGGATCATCCCCCGGGGCAAGCCCCCGTTTCCGGGTGGACCCGAAGGCGCAGAGCCGGGCGTGGTTCAGCCTGAGCTTTGCCGCCAGGGGGAAAAATTCCCGGTCCTTGGGGTTGCTCCCGGGGTTCCCCGCCTCGATCCAGGCCGCCCCCAGATCGTCCAGGGCCCGGACCACCGCCAGCTTGTCCTGAACCGAAAAGGCGATCCCCTCGCCCTGGGCCCCGTCCCGCAGGGTGGTATCCAGGATCTCAACTTCCGGCATATCCGGCATATCCGCATCCGTCCTCATGTTCCCAGTTCCCACTCCATGGCGTTAATCGCCGCGATATAGGCCTTTATCGAAGATTCCACCACATCGGTGGAGACCCCCCGGCCGTTCCAGTGGCGGTCGTCCAGGGTTATCTTGACCATGGTTTCCCCCTGAGAGGCGGACCCCCCGGTGATGGCCCCTATTTCGTAAAGTTCCAGCTCCGGATCCTTGCCGATTATCTGGTTTATGGCCTTGAAGATCGAGTCGATGGGGCCGTCCCCCATGGAAACCTGCTTCCGGCGGGTGCCGTCCTTATACTGGAGCCGGATGGTCCCGGTGGCCCCCAGGGCGGAACCGGTATTCACCGCCCACTGGTCGAGCTTCCAGGTCTCGGGAACCATCGAGGCGGCGCCCATCACCAGGGCCTCAATATCCCGGTCGCTGACCACCTTCTTTTTATCCGCCAGGTCCTTAAATTCCGCGAAGATCCGCTCCAAGGTCTGGGGGTCCACGCTCAGGCCCAGGGCGCTCAGGCGGTCCTCAAAGGCGTGACGGCCCGAATGTTTCCCCAGTACCATCTGGTTTTTGGAGATCCCCACCGATTCGGGGGTCATGATCTCGTAGGTGGCCCGGTTCACCAGGACCCCGTGCTGGTGGATCCCCGCCTCGTGGGCAAAGGCGTTATCCCCCACAATGGCCTTGTTGGGCTGGACCTTTACCCCCGTTACCTGGCTCACCAGGCGGCTGGTCCCGTATATCTGGGTGGTATCGATCCGGGTATCCGCCTTGAGGTAATCCCGCCTGACCCGCAGGGCCATGACAATCTCCTCCAGGGAGGCGTTCCCCGCCCGTTCCCCGATGCCGTTGATGGTACATTCGATCTGGTCCGCCCCATGCTCAATCGCCGCGAGGCTGTTGGCCACCGCAAGGCCCAGGTCGTTATGGACATGGACGGAAAATTTCGCCCCCTCCCCCCCGGGGGTATGCTCCCTGATATAACCCACCAGGCGGCCGAATTCCCCGGGCATGGCGTAACCCACCGTGTCGGGGATATTCACCGTGGTGGCCCCGGCCTTTATGGCCTCCCCGAATACCCGGCACACAAAGTCGGGATCGCTGCGGGAGGCGTCTTCCGCGGAAAATTCCACGTCGGAACAGAACTTTTTGGCGTACTTCACCGCGGAAATCACCCGCTCCACCACCTGGTCGGGGTTCATCTTCAGTTTATATTCCATGTGGATGGGGGAGGTCGCCAAAAACACATGGATCCGGGGCCGGGCCGCGCGGGCCAGGGCCTCCCGGCCGGCGTCAATATCCTTTTCCAGGGAACGGCAGAGCCCGGCCACGGTACAATCCTTGACGATCCCCGCGATGGCCTTAACGGATTCCAAATCCCCGGGGCTGGAGATGGGGAATCCCGCTTCCATAACATCCACCCCCAGTTTTTCCAGCCGTTTGGCCACCTCCAGCTTTTCCTGCAAATTCATGCTGCACCCCGGCGCCTGTTCCCCGTCCCGCAGGGTGGTATCAAAAATGGTTATCTGACGGGTCTTATCCTGGTCTGTCATAATCGGTCTCCTTTATTTGTCCGGTTTCGGGAGCCAGCTCATCATGGAGCGCAGTTCCCTACCCACCTGTTCGATGGGGTGCTGGGCCTCGATGGCCCTCATTCTATTGAAGTAAGGACGGTTCACCAAATTTTCGCTGATCCAGTCCTTGGCAAATTTACCGTTTTGTATCTCCCGCAAAATCCCGCGCATGGCCTTTTTGGTATCCTCGGTGATGATCCTGGGGCCGCAAACATAGTCCCCGTATTCGGCGGTGTCCGAAATGGAGTAACGCATAAAGGAGAGCCCTCCCCGGTTCACCAGGTCGATGATGAGCTTCATTTCATGCATCACCTCGAAGTAGGCGCTTTCCGGCTGGTAGCCCGCCTCGACCAGGAC
>JAITRD010000264.1 GCA_031288575.1 Treponema sp.
TAATAGTTTTATGATGAAAGAAGCACAATGAATCAGGAGGTCTTCTATGGCAATCATTACTATTTCCCGGGAATTGGCTGCCCTGGGTGACGAAACTGCCCATGAACTGGCAAGAACGCTCAATTACCGCTTCATAGATAAGCATATCCTGGAAGAACGGATGAAATCCTATGGAGTTGCCGGCCGGAAATTGGAAAAATATGATGAGCGGAAGCCTTCCTTTTGGGCGTCCTTATCCCAGGACAGGGATGATTATCTCCATTATTTAAAAACCGCCGTTCTCACCGAGGCGGAAAAGGGGGCATGCGTTCTTATCGGCCGGGGGGCCGGCATGATCCTAAAAAGCCTTTCCGGGGTTTTATCCATCTTTCTGGTTGCCCCCTACGATATCCGCGCCGAACGTGTTAAAAGTTATTTCCATTGTGATGATAAACGGGCCCGGCAAATTATCGAGCAGAGCGATCATGACCGGGAAGGGTTTCACCGGTATTTTTTTGACATGCAATGGCAGGATCCCGGAAATTATCATTTAACCCTAAATACCGGCCATCTCCACCCCCTGCTTTGCGCGGAAATTATTAAGCAGCTTCGGGATAATATCATAAGCGCCGACGCGGAAGTCCAAAACACCGTCCGCCTGAAAGAATTGATCCTGGGCCAGCAGATAAAGCATCATATCCTTTATGAAAAGGAAATCGCGGTCTATTTTTTGGAAGCTTCGGTTTGCGGGGATGCGATCACCCTTTACGGGGTCGCCAATTCTCAATCCCTGGTGGAAGCCGCGGTAACCGCCGCCCGGGAAGTAACCCCCGCCGGTTCATTGCGTTCTGAAATTCAGATTGTGCAGGAATATAGCGTAATGCCCTGAGGAAGCCCGTCCCGGCCAATAACCTGCCCCGAAACATTCCCGCAATGGCGGGTTTTGGGGCCCCGCTCCTTTGAAGTTTGGAATTTAAAAAGGTTCCCGCGTTTTTTTAGAAAAAGAAACCTAACAAGGGCTATTATTAAAAATTTTAGCCCTTTTTTGCTGGAGGGTTGTAATGAATTTTGATGAAGCGCTTGAAAAACTGCATGAAATTGACCGGGAATGCCGGTATTTGGATCAAACTGCGGCTGTTTTGCAGTGGGATCAGGAGACGTATTTGCCGCCCCAGGGGGTGGCGGATCGGGCTGAACAGCTTGCCTTTGTCCGGAAGCTGGTCCATGAACGGTTTATTGCCCCTGAAACCGGCCGTCTCTTAAAAGAATTAGGCTCCGATTCCCAAAATCTCCGGGGGGATGAAAGCCTGTCACCCTTGGAAGGGGATTTTTGCAAGGTAATGCGCCGCCGTTATGATAAGGCGGTAAAACTTCCGGCGGATTTTGTCAGTGCCGCCGCCCGTGCCGAGGGTTTATCCCAGGCAGCCTGGGTACAGGCCCGCCGGAACAATGACTTTGCCGCTTTTTTGCCCCACCTTAATGCCATGATCGATTTTGCCCGCAAAAAGGCCCGGTATTGGGGTTTTGGGAACGGCCTTTTAGGGGATGAATACGACGGCCTTTTGGATATCTATGAACCGGGCATGACCGCCCGGAATATCAGCGCCCTTTTCGGGCCCCTGCGGGACGGCCTTATTTCCCTTTTGAAAAGGATTGCCGCCCGCCCCCAGCCGGATGTGTCTTTTTTGAACCGGGAATACGATGTCGCGGCCCAGATCCGGTTTAACCGGGTCCTTATGGATCGCCTGGGTTTTGACAGTTCCCGGGGCCGTCTGGATGTAAGCGCCCACCCCTTTACCACTTCCCTGGGCTCCGACGATATCCGCATTACTACCCGGTATTACCCTGCGAATCTTCTTTCGGGCCTGTTTTCCGTCATCCATGAATCGGGGCATGCCCTGTATGAGATGGGGTTTCCCCGGGAAATCCGGGGCACCTGCCTCGCCGAAGGGGCCTCTATGGCGGTTCATGAATCTCAATCCCGGTTTTGGGAAAATGTGGCCGGCCGCAACCGCCTTTTCTGGGACGGTTTGTTTCCCCTCCTCCGGGATCATTTTCCGGGACCCCTGGCTTCGGTTTCGGTTGAGGATTTTTACCGGGCGGTTAACCTGGTCAAGCCCTCTTATATCCGGGTTGAAGCCGATGAGGTAAGTTATAGTCTGCATGTCATTTTGCGGTTTGAGTTGGAGAAACAGCTTTTTTCCGGAGAATTGGAACCGGAGAAGCTGCCTGAAACCTGGCGGAAGCTCATGAAAGAATTTCTGGGGCTGGAGCCTGAAACCGATGCGGAGGGGGTGTTGCAGGATGTTCATTGGTCCATGGGGAGTTTCGGCTATTTCCCCAGTTATGCCCTGGGGAACCTTTACGGCCTTCAATTTTGGGCAAAACTATCCGCGGACCTCCCCCAGGCGGAGCAGGCTATGGGCCGGGGGGATTTTGAGGAGATTCATCGCTGGCTGCGGGAAACCATTTACCGGTGGGGGTGCCGTTTGGATCCCCCGGACTTGTTGCAGAAAGTTACCGGAGAGAAGTTATCGATAACCCCCTTTTTATCGTACCTTGAAAAGAAATATACGGGGCTTTATGGACTCTGAGTATTTTCCCCTGTGCCGGGATTTGCTCTACCTTACCTTTGCTTTGGCCGGAGTAATGGCAGGTTCCGCTTTGCACCTCCCCAGGCGGGACCTGCGGGGGAAAGCGCGGAATTGGATTATCCTGTGGCTTTTTTGCGCCTTTTCCGGAATTTTTGTTTGTTTTTCCCTGGTCTTGATCCATTCCCGGGGTTCCCTTGACTTTATGCCGCCCCTTGCGCCTTTTCTCGGAGCCGCGGTTGTCGTTTTTGCCCTGGCGGCCCGTTTCCCCCGGGGCTTTGCCTTTCCCCTTATCCTTCTGGGAGGACTTGCCGTTGTCTGGCTGGGCTATTCCTTCCTGCATTTTCCCCGGATCCGTTCCGAAGGGACCCCGCTTTTTTTGGTGATCCATAACAAGGGGGAAAGCGGCAGGCTCCGTTTTATCGGGCCCGGGGACAGGGAATGCGTGGATCGGACCTATATTTTCAATATCGAAGAAGGAGAGGCGCTTCCGGAATTGCGCGGAATCTTGATGACCCTCGATCCGTCCTATCCCCTCTTCGGCGGGGAGACCCGGGGGATAATCACGGAAATCCGCTGTGACGGGGAGGTGCCTTTTTTCCCGGAGGGCCGTTTTTTGCCCAAATGGTACGCGTCCTTGTTTTCCGGCGGCCAATCCGGAATTTCGCGATCCTGGGGAATTTCCGCGCAAAAATTCCAAGAGGACCTGGGGCCCGGTTCTCTTCCCCCGGGAACAAACCTAATCCTGCGCTTTGACGGCATCAACATCACCCGCGATTTTTCTCCGGGGGCTTCCGTTTTTTCAATGCTGCGATAAAAAAGATCCCCTTATCAACAAGGGATATCCCGATAAGGGCCCCCAGAATTATTTCAAGGTTACGGATATAGGGCGGTAAAAAGGCAAGGACGATCGCCGCCGGCTCGGCAACAAAGAGGATCATAGCCGCCGCCACTGTAATTTTCCCGAAAAAAGTGCTTTGGGGTTCCGGTCTTTTTTGTATCAAAAAAAGGATCATCATCAAAAGGGACTGGATAAAAAGCCGCGCCAGAAGGACCGCAAAAAGCCAGGGGGGCAAGAGCCGGAATATCCAATAGACAATGCCGATTCCCCCAAGCAAAAGATAATCACTCACGGAATCAAGAATTTTTCCGATGGGGGTTTCTTCGTTTTTCGCCCGGGAAAGGCGGCCGTCAATTAAATCGGTAAAAAAGGTAAGGCCGATAACCGGCAGCAGAATAAAGCCCACCGGGTAATGTTGAAAGGCCAGAATCAAAAACAACAAAAAGGGCAGCATGGTGAGCCTGAGAAGGGTAACCTTATTCGCCATATTTATCCGGCTAAACCGCTTCTTTGTCTTGGTGTTATAAAACAGCGGCGCATTATGCGTTAAAAAAAAGAATATGCCCAGATGAAATGCCGTCTGGACCCCTAAAAAGACAAAAAAGAACTTAAGGGGAAAGGAAAACATCCGGGCGATGAAAAAAAATACCGCGCCTTCTGTCAGGCTGTAAGCCCCAAGGACGATCCTGATAGATTTTTGCAGCGGGGCGTTTGCTGAAGCGTCCATAACGGATATATTCTACGCCTTGACATATCGATTGTCAAACCACATACTCAAACGATGACTATTGCGGATAAGATAACATCCCTTCGCCTGATTTTAGCCCCTCTTTTTTTTATTGTGTATCTTCTTCCGGTTCTGTTCCCTGCCGGTTTTATGAACGGTTCCCAATGGACGGTGCCGGTATTGTGGCTGCTTTTTTTCGTTTCTGAAATTACGGATCTTATCGACGGCAAGATCGCCCGGAAACGCCAAGAGGTCAGTGATTTCGGCAAATTGTATGACCCCTTCGCGGATGTGCTGGTACGGATTACCTATTTTTTATGTTTTGTGGTAACCGGAATTCTGCCGGCGGTGCTTTTTTTAGCCGTCCTTTACCGTGAGTTCGGCATTCTTTTCCTCCGTATTCTTATGATGAAAAAAGGCGTTGCCATGGGCGCCCGAAAGGGCGGTAAATTGAAGGCAGTTACCTATATGGCAGCCGGGGTTGTGGCGCTCCTTGCGGTGAGCGCGGAACGCTTGGAGATGCCCGGAGGGGTTTTTGCCTTTTTCCGCAACTCCGCCTTGGTCGTTTTTATAATATCGGTAATCATTTCCGTTATTTCGTTTGCTGATTATCTTCTATTATATAAAAAAACTCCTCTTTTATAGTTTGTTGAAATTCGCCCGGGGAAAAATAATTTACAAAATTTTTAAAAAAACCTTGACTTTCTTAGAGGGAATATTATATATTTGCTTTTGTCGCCATTAAGAGGCGGTTGATTCGAACGCGGGTTTATGCCCGGTTAATCGAATAAGTCATGATTTCTTATGTTTAAATAATTGAGCGTAAGGGCTTGACAAAATAAAGGCGGACGTTGTATTGTCTGCAAATGCGCGACGGAGATTCGGAAGAATCCTCAGTCGGTGATATTTGGAAACTGAGGGAAGGGGAGGAAGGGCTTTCCCGCTGGGTGTGCCGGGCGACCGGGGCATTCGCGGGGGAGCCCGGGAAGGCGATGCGGGGCCCGCGGAGAGGCGGGCCCGGCGGGGCGCCCCGGGGAGCCGGGGCGCGGGAGAAGGGCCGGCGCGGGAGCGCCGGGAGCCCCGCAGCGGCGGGGCGGCTTGAAGTGACAGTCTGCCGGTTTTCGGACCGGCGGAAACAAGACATCATGGAGAGTTTGATCCTGGCTCAGAACGAACGCTGGCGGCGCGTCTTAAGCATGCAAGTCGGGCGGCAAGGGGGAGCGATCCCCCCTAGAGCGGCGGACTGGTGAGTAACGCGTGGGTGACCT
>JAITRD010000265.1 GCA_031288575.1 Treponema sp.
GTCGGAATCCACCATGGCAATATCCCCGATCCCCGAACGGGCCAGGGCCTCGGCGCACCAGCTTCCCACCCCGCCCACGCCAAAAACCATTACCCGGGTCCGCCCGAGGGTTTCCATGGTATCCATTCCGGTGAGGAGGGTAAGCCTTTGAAAAAGGGGGTTTACAGGCATGAATAGGATCATTGTACCGATCCCGGAGCCGGAAGGGAAGGGCCAAGCCCATTGAGAAAAGGGAAGGGTTTTTGCCTGTTTGAAGGGCTTATATATCCCCCAGGGTAACCTTGACCCTTAGGGCGTCCCCGGCGGCCTGGATCAGGAAACCCGTTTCCGAATCGGCCGCGGCAGCCCCTTCCGCCGAGGCCTGATGAATTCCCCGGAGGAGGATCTTCCAGGGTTTGCGCCCTCCCGTTTTTTCAGCCTGAATAACATTATCCCTGCGGGTAAAATTCACTTCCGTAACATAATTTCCCTTAATATCCGGTACCGGGACTTTCAGGGAGTCTCCGTCGGCCAAATCAAAAACATGGAAGGTAATTCCGTCCTCATAATCATAATCCGTTTTTTGATTATCCGCTCCCACGGGGATGACCGAACCGGATTTAACCATCAAGGGGAGGCTCAGGTAGGAATGGGCTTCCGTTTTCCAGCGCCCCCCCTGGGAGACTTCGCCGTTTAAAAAGTTGGTCCACCGGCCTTCGGGGAGATAGTAGGAAACCTTTCCGTCATCTGAAAAAACAGGAGCCGCCAAAAGGGAATCCCCCAGGAAATATTGCCGGTCCAAATAGGTACAGGCGGGATCGTCGGGATATTCCAGCACCATGGCCCGCATAAGGGGAACCCCTTCCCGGGCGGAATGGATGCTCCAGCGGTAGAGATAGGGCATGAGGGAACATTTAAGGCAAACAAAAAAACGCAGCACCCCATTGGATTCTTCATCGAAGTTCCAGGGTACCCGGTAGGATTCGTTGCCATGGAGGCGGCTGTGGGAAGAAAGGAGCCCGAAGGCAACCCAGCGCTTAAAAAGGTCCGCCGTGGCGGTTTGTTCAAACCCGCTGATGTCATGGCTCCAGAAACTGAATCCCGACAGGGTCAAGGAAAGGCCGCCCCGCAGGGTTTCCGCCATGGACTCATAACTTGCCGAGCAGTCTCCTCCCCAATGGAGGGGAAAGCGCTGGCCCCCCGCGGTGGCGGACCGGGCAAACACCAGGGCGTCGCCTTTTCCCCGGACTTCCTCCAACAGGCCGAACACGGTTTTATTGTAAAGATGGGTGTAATAATTGTGCATTCCTTCCGGATCGGCGCCGTTATAGTAGACCCCTTCCAGGGGGATCCTTTCCCCAAAATCGGTTTTAAAGGTATCAACTCCCATATCAAGCAGGGTTTTTAATTTGCCCCGGAACCAGGCCGCGGCGGCGGGGTTGGTGAAATCAACCAGGGCCATTCCCGCCTGCCAGCGGTCCCACTGCCATACGCTGCCGTCGGCCCTTTTCACCAGATATCCCTTTTCCATTCCCTCGTCAAAAAGCCGGGACTTCTGGGCGATATAGGGATTGATCCATACGCATATTTTAAGGCCCCTGGCCTTTAAACGTTTCAGCATCGCCGCGGGATCCGGAAATTGCCGTTTATCCCATTCAAAATCGACCCACTGATATTCCTTCATCCAAAAACAATCAAAATGAAAAACCCCCAGGGGTATGTTCCGTTCCGCCATGCCGTCGATAAACTGGGTTACCGTCTTTTCATCATAATTGGTAGTAAAGGAGGTACTAAGCCAGAGCCCGAAGGACCACGCCGGGGGCAGGGCGGGGCGTCCGGTTAATTGGGTGTAGTTCCCCAATACCTCCTGAAGGCTGTCCCCCGCGATGAGGTAATAATCCAGGACCTCCCCGGGAACGGAAAACTGCACCGCCGTAACCACCTCGGAGGCGGCCTCAAAGGATACCCTGCCGGGATTGTTTACAAAAACCCCGTAGCCCCGGCTGGACATATAAAAGGGCACGTTTTTGTAGGCTTGCTCGCTGCTCGTCCCGCCGTCTTCGTTCCAAATATCTACGCTTTGGCCGTTTTTTACCAGGGCCGTAAAGCGCTCCCCCAATCCGTATACGGCCTCGCCAACGGAAAGGCCCAAATACTGAACCATGTAGGCCCGGTTCCCGGGGTCCAAAAAATACCCCGAAAGCTTACCCGCCATTTCAGTAAGTTTTTTTCCCTTCCGGGTAAAGACCGCCTCAAAGGGAGCGGATTTGTTTATTTTGATCGAAAGGGAGGCGCTTGAAAAAATAAAAGCCTTTTCGGTTTCGCCTATGCTTATTTCCCCATGCCCGTCCGGGGGAAGCTCAAAAACGGGCCCCGCCGCCGCCCCTCCCTTATGATGGTAAATACGGACATGGATAATGTCCGGCAGGGGGGAAGAAAATTCCAGGGTAAGCAGGGGGGCGTTCAGCGTGTCCCCCCGGTGGGCAGCCCTTTTTACCGCGGCGTATACGGTAAGGGTTTGTCCCGAAATTTCGGAATCGGCCGGTTCCGCCGGATGGAATGCTTTAAAATTTTCTTTAATGCTCCAATACCCGTCTCTAAACTTCATGGTACCATCCTTTTTTGGAACCAGTCCAAAGGGTTAACTATAGAGAAAGAATTTTATCAACCAGGGCGGTAAAGGTGTTTTTTTCTTTCCGCATTTTTTCTAATTCCTTGATAATATTCGTGTCCGAACGGAGAAGCGTAAAAAGCGCGCTGACCTCTTCTTTGCGTTTTTGCTCCTCCTCGGCGAGCTGCCGCTCCAGATTCTTTTCGTTGGTAATATCCTGGATGTTTCCCAAAATGAATAATCTCCCGTTGCCCCGGTCAAGGGGCGCAAAGGTCCATTGCAGTATCTTTTCGTTTCCGTCCTTGGGGCTAATATAAAGCAATTCCTGCATGGGATTGATGCTTTCCATTAACTTGGAACTAAAGTTCCGGTTGCTGATCAGGGATCGGTTGAAAAGCAGGACAAAATATTCCATCAGGCCGGATAATTCTTTTTTGGATATTGAAGTCGCGATAAGATCGGTAAATTTTTTTCCCGCCAGGTTTTGTACGTCCAGCACCGTTTCCAAATGCCGGGAATAATGGGCCTGGATGATAAAATTTTTATCCATCAGGAACAGGCCCACCTTAAGGGCGTCCTTCATGGCGTTGATAGTGTCCCGTTCTTCCTGCAATTTTTGGGAGAAATCTTCGGCGGCCTTCTTTAACGCAAGGAGCCGGGTGTTTTGTTTATTTACCCCGTTAACCATATAAAGATAGGCAATTAAGCCGAGGAGCACAAAAACCATGGAAACCGCCAATTGCCGGAATATCTGGACCCACAACTGTCCGTAGACATTTTCCGCCTTGAAATCGCATCCCGCAAACCCTACCGATACCCCCGAGGAATTCACGATAGGCGCATAGGTGCTGATCACCCATCCCCAGGCGGAGGTATAATCAATGCTGCTGGTTTGTATGGTCTGGGTCTCCATGGTTTTGGCAGCATACTGGATGTAAACGGAGATATCCTCCTCAGCTCCCAGGGGGGAAAAGTTGTCCCCATCCTCCGGAGGCGCGCTGCCGTCAATAATATACCGGTATATGTTTTTCAAGCCCGGTACCGGCGCCATGGTATACAAATAAAGGCATTGGGATTCTTCTTTTAAAGCAAGCATACGGAGCCGGGTTTCATCATAATAGGGATCCTCCGGGTCCAGACTCGTGCTTAAACGCTCAAAGGCATCCCCGTCGATAAGCGCCGCGGCTTCCTGGACAATCGGCACCCCCAACTGTTCGCTGATGGCTTCGGTAATTCCCCTGAGCTGCTGCACCGTCGTAATAACGATTATCGCGTAGAGGGCGGCGACAAAAAAGACAAAAAACAAAGTAAATTGGATTTTTAACGAATGTTTTGTTTCATCGTTTTTTTGAGCGGTTTTGTCCATTAAAAAATCCCTCCCCCTTTTGTTATTTTATCACAAAAGGGAGAATTTTTCAATTAAGGAGTAAAATATAAAATATCCGGAGAGGGCGGGATCCCGGTTACCCGGCCTTTTCTACCGCGCGGGCCAACTGATCCGCGCAGGAAGTTCCCCGGGTTTTACATTGAACCCCCTTTAAGCGCCTGATAAGCTCCTCCCGCTCCATCCCTTCCACCAGAATGGAAACAGCCTTTAAATTCCCGTTACAGCCGTTCTCAAAGGATACGGACCGGACCTTGTTGTCCCTAATGTCAAAAGAAATTTTTGTGGAACAGGTTCCGTCGGTTTCATATTCAAACATGGCAACACTCCTTAAGATTTTGTATAAACAATTTTCTCGCGGGGGGCCTATTTCCCGGATTTAAAAAAATCCCGGATAATCCCGATTATTCCCGGCTCCCCGAAGGCGCCGGATTTAGTAACGATCAGGGCCTTTTCGCCCGGCCCCTCCGCCCGGGCGAAAACAATGCCGGGCCGTATTTCCCCCGCAGGTATAATATACTCAAATTTCATCGCCGCCGTAAGACCCCCCAGGGTGTCCCCGCCAAAAACCGCCAAATGCAGAGGGCCGGCGGCCCGCCGGATTTTGAGGGCTAAACGGCCCAAAGCCCGGGCAACCTTTTCATGGGCCTCCGCTTCCCGGTCCGGTTCTTCCCCTGTATCCAGGCCCATAGCCATAGGGGTTCCCAGAAGGGCCGTTCCCTCTTCCCGGAGAATGGCGGCGGAACGGCGGATAAAGGCCTCCCCCCGGGAAGAAAGGAGCCATTTTTTTCCAAGCAGTTCCTCTTCCCGGACCGGCAGGCCGGTAATTCCCCCGGCTAAAGCGTTTTTTACCTGCCCTGCCGAAAGGGGATGGAGGCTGCCCGAGAGGATCAAAAGGGGCAAAGTCCTGTCTATTTCCGGGCACCCTCCCGGACGAATCTCCCCTGCCCTTGGGGCGGCGGGGAAGGTCCCCTCCTTCCGGGGAGCAAAAAAGGGCAATGCCTCCATAAGAGCCCCGGCAAAACCGGCGCATCCCGCGCTTCCCCGCAGGAGGTCCCTGTCCCTTAAATACCCGGCGATTTCCCCTAATTCCCCGCTGCTCAGGCAATCAAAAACCAGGATGTCCCGGGCATCCTCCCCGCCGGCTTCGCCCGCCAGGGCCTGTTCCCGCCTTTCCGCCCCCGCCGGGATCAGCCGCGCCGGAAGGGCCGATTCTTCCGCAATAATATCGGGAATAAAACTGTGCCCTATAGGATTTAACCTGTCCGCCGCCATTTCGGTTTGGGCTATTGGTATTCCCCGGAGTAGTTGTACCCCCTCCCGGGTTGTCCTTTCCAAAAGGGGATAGGCGGGAATAAAGGGAAGGCGCCGGATGTTCCCGCCCTCCATAAGGGCTTCCAATTCGGCGCCTATATGCCCCCGGAGGGTAGAATCGGTTTTTTTATAAAAATAGGGGATATGCCGGTACCGGCGGGCCAGGCCGCGGACAATCCGCCGGGCCTCGCCGGCGGAACGGTGCCGGGTATTGGCATTGATCACCAGAACCTCCGTGTCCCCCTGTTCCGGAATAATCCCCCGGGCCGGCTTCAGGCATACCCGGGCAGGGATGCCCCCCCGGGTAAACTGCACCCCCGTATCCAGGGCGCCGGTCAAATCATCCGCCAGGACAAGCAGCGTAAACATAGGGGGTATTATTGCATACCGCCTCTTATCAATGCTATCCTTTTAAAATTGAATTTTGATTTGAAGGACAGGCGGAATATGGGCGGTATGGTGAGTTTGTTATGCGCCGAAGTAAAGCTTCCGAAGATGCTGAGGGTGAAACAGCTTTTTGACCGGCAGCGGATCGATGTCCCGGATATTCCGGCGGCGGTTTTTGCCGAATTGTCCCGGCCGGAATTGGGGGACCCAATCAGGGGGGGGATGCGGATTGCCATTACCTGCGGCAGCCGGGGGCTTGCCAACGCGGCCCTTATCACCCGGTCCGTCGCCGATTTTGTAAAATCCCGGGGCGCCCTTCCCTTTGTGGTGCCCGCCATGGGAAGCCACGGCGGGGCCACCGCCGAAGGCCAGCGGGCCCTCATAGAAAGCTACGGGGTTACCGAAGACTTTATCGGCTGCCCCATCCTTTCATCCATGGAAACCGTGGCCGTCGGGGAAAGCGAAGAAGGCCACAGGGTCCGGATAGACCGGAACGCCGCGGAGGCGGAGGGGATCATCGTGGCGGGACGGATCAAACCCCATACGGATTTTCACGGGCCCTATGAAAGCGGGATCATGAAGATGATGGCTATTGGGCTCGGCAAACGGGAGGGGGCGGATATCTGCCACCAAAACGGTTTCGGCCAGATGGCCCGGATGGTCCCCATGTTCGGCCGGTGTATTATCAAAAACGCCCCGGTTATGCTGGGCTTCGGCATTCTGGAAAACGCCTACGGGGAAACCTGCAAATTTGCCGCCCTCCGGCCCGGGGAGATCGAGGAAAAGGAGCCCCCCCTCCTGGAGGAGGCCCGGGGCCACCTTCCCCTTATCCGCTTTGAAAGTACCGACGTGCTGGTGGTGGACCGGATAGGAAAGGATATTTCCGGGGACGGGATGGATCCTAATATTACCGGGGCAAGCCCCTGTTCCCCCTATGTTTCCGGGGGCATTAAGGCCGGACGGACCGTCATCCTGGACCTTACCCCGGAAACCCACGGAACCGCCATGGGCATCGGCGCCGCCCATGCCATAACCCGCCGGCTTTTTAACAAAATCGATTACGAGGCTTCCTATGTAAATGCTATCACCTCCCGGGGCATTGATTTTGTCCGGATCCCCTGCATTCTGGACACCGACCGGGAGGCCGTCCAGCTTGCCCTGCGGACCTGTACCGGCCATGATCCGGAGCATCCCCGGATCATCCGTATCGCCGACAGCCTCCATACGGAAACCGTCTGGATCTCCGAGGCCCTGCAAGGGGAAGCGGAGGCCAATAAGCGGGTCCAAATAGAAAGCGGGCCTGAACCCTGGCCTTTTAATAAGGAAGGAAATTTATGGTGAGTCCCGGGGAAAATGCCGGCCTTTCCGGGCCGGAAGCCCAAGAGGCCCCGCGGCCGGTCCTGGGCATCAGCATCGGGGACCCCGCGGGGATAGGCCCCGAAATTACGGTAAAGGCCCTTTCGCTTCCCCTTATTTACGAAAGGGCCATACCCCTGGTCTATGCCGACAGGATCGTGCTGGAGGACGCCCTGGAGCTAACGGGGAAAAATTTTACCCTCCGGGCGGTGGAGGCCCCCGGGGATGCCCGGGGGGTATTCGGGACCATTGATTATATGGACGCCGGGTTCCTCAAAAGGGGGAATTATGCCTACGGCCAGGTCCGGGCCGCGTCCGGGGAGGCCGCCTTCCGGTATGTGGCTGCCGCCATCAGGGACGCCCTGGCGGGGGGCACCGCCGCCGTGGTAACCGGCCCTATTAATAAGGAAGCAATTAACCTCGCCGGCCATCATTTCCCGGGGCATACGGAAATTTTTGCCCGCTATACCAACACCCGGGATTACGGGATGCTCCTCTCCGCGGGAAACCTCCCGGGGACATCCCCCGGGGGCCTCCGGGTAATCCATGTTACCACCCACGTTTCCCTGCGGGAAGCCTGCGATCTTATCACCAAAGACCGGGTGCTTAAAACCATAAACCTGGCGGGCCTGGCCCTGAAACTTATGGGAAGCCCCCGGCGGCGTATCGCCGTGGCGGGCCTTAACCCCCACGCCTCGGAAAAGGGCCTTTTCGGGGACGAGGAGGCCCGGGAGATAGGCCCCGCGGTGGAAGCGGCCCGGGCGGAAGGGCTGGATGTAAGCGGCCCGGTGCCGCCGGATACGGTCTTTGTCAGGGCCCTGGGGGGAGACTTTGACATAGTGGTGGCCATGTACCATGACCAGGGGCATATCCCCCTGAAACTTTGCGGTTTCAGGATGGATCCCCTTACGGGGCTTTACACCCAAATGAGCGGCGTTAATACCACCATCGGCCTTCCCGTCATCCGCACCTCGGTGGACCACGGCACCGCCTTTGACAGGGCCGGCAAAAATTTGTCCAACGAGGGCAGCATGGCGGAGGCCCTGAACATGGCGGTGATTTTTGTTAAAAACCGGGGAGCGGTAGTATAGTATAGCCCCGGTCCCGGCGGCAGTCCCTGTGCGGGGAGCGGGAAGCTTCACCGGGTTAATTTTTTATTAAACCGGCAAATTTTTTCTTGACAGGCGGTTTTTTTTATAATATCATATGGGTAATCTTTGAAGTCCTATTGATTTGGATTTTAAGGCGATTTCATGTTGTTTTTTTAAGAGAGGG
>JAITRD010000279.1 GCA_031288575.1 Treponema sp.
CGTTGTCAAAATTCTCTTTTGTTGAGCCTATCAGTTCGTGGGCCAGGACTTTTTTGATATCCTTAAGCCCGGCAAACCCAAGTTTTTTGAAAAAACGCACAATAGCCGCCTGACTGGAACCACAACATTCCGCAAGCTGGGCGATGGGAAGTTTAAAGATGTCATCGGCGTGGTCTAAAATATAATCGGCTATTTTCCGTTCCGTGGGATTAAAGTCTTCAATGCTGTTTTTGATACGAAATACGATTCCGACCATTCCGTCTTTTATCCTTTGCATCAGGATACCATGAGTGAAATAAAATATCAACATTTTTTTTATTTTCTGAAAAAAAATTACAAGATGAGACGTTCATGCTGTCCCGAACAGATGGCCCTGTGAGGCTGGGCCCCAAGGCTTTGCTCGTTTTGGAATCCTGATCCCCATTAAGGTGATTGCCTTAATGGGGCCGGGCATATACACTATAAACATGACCCGGGGAATTCTTATTGTTGGAAACGATTCGTCCTTATCGGCGGCGGTCGCGGCAGAGGCGGCCCGGCGTGTAGAGCAGTTTGCCTTTGCGCAAATTCCAAACCGCATCTCCGGGCCGCCCTGGGAAAAACCGGCTTTGGGTGCGGAACACCGGATCCCCCTCAGTTGGAATCCGGGGAGCCCTATTTCTGCCCGGACCCTGGTTCTTTCCGCCGAAAACCGGCTTGAGCGCATTGATGAAGCCGTTCTGGTCTGTTCCCCCCCCTCAATACGCCGGCCGGCGGGGGAACTGATCCCGACGGAAATTGAAATCATGGTAAACGACCATATAAAGGGCTGGTTTTTCCTGGTAAAAGAATTAGCCGCCCTTTTTAAAGCCAAAAAGGGGGGAATCCTGGCGCTGGTGCTTTCCGAGATTTCCTCCGGAAGCGCCAAGGACGAAACAATAGACCTCCTGGGGCCTTCCGCGGCGGCTTCCTTCCGGGCCTTTGCCCAGAATCTGTTATCCTCTTCCCAGCGCGAACCCTATCAAACCATGGCCTTTACCGCTTCCGAAGCCGGGGAAGAGACCGCTTTTGCCTCCTTTATCTTTAAAATCCTGGAAGAAGGCAATAAACGGAATAACGGCAAGCTGCATAAATTTGGCAGGCTTTCTTTTTTTGGGAGATAGGGGGCCGGAAACCTTTGGCCCCTAAACCTGCCTGACATTCTGCCGGACCTCCGGTTTGGGCCCTGCCCGGGGAGGTTCATTCCCCAAAAATGGTATTCAAGGAGTTGTTATGGAAATTCGCAGCCGCTATGCCCCCTCTCCCACGGGCTTGCAGCATATCGGCGGGGTGAGGACCGCCCTTTTTAATTACCTCTTTGCCCGTTCCCGGGGGGGTAAATTCATCCTCCGCGTGGAGGATACCGACCGAACCCGCTTTGATCCGGTTTATTTGCGGAACCTCTACGATACCCTTGCCTGGCTGGGCATTTCCTGGGACGAAGGCCCCCTTGTAGGGGGAGCCTCGGCGCCTTATATTCAGTCTGAGCGTTTCGGCATATATAAGGATTACGCCCGGGAGCTTTTGGAGCGGGGCAAGGCCTACCGCTGTTTTTGTTCCCCGGAACGGCTGAACACTATCCGGGCGGAGCGGGAGGCGGCGCATTCGGCGGAAACCGGCTATGACCGGCACTGCCGGGCAATGTCTCCCGACGAGGGAGCCCGGCGGGAGCGGGCCGGGGAAGCCTATACCGTCAGGCTGAAGATACCCCTGGAGGGGGCTACCCTTTTCCATGACCGGCTCCTGGGGGATATCGAATGGAAAAACAGCGACATCAGCCCCGACCCGGTGCTTCTCAAGTCCGACGGTTTTCCCACCTACCATTTAGCCAATGTGGCGGATGATCACCTCATGGGGATAAGCCATGTGCTCCGCGCCCAGGAATGGGTGCCCTCCACCCCCATCCATGTGATTCTCTATCAGAGTTTCGGGTGGGAACCCCCGGAATATTGCCACCTTCCCCTGGTGATGGGTTTAGACGGGAAAAAACTGAGCAAACGTCACGGCGCTACCAGCGTTGACGAATTCCGCCGCCAGGGTTATCTCCCGGAGGCTCTGCTTAACTTTGTGGCCCTTTTGGGCTGTTCCTACGACGAGGAGCGGAAATCCGGCATTTATACCCTGGAAGAACTGGCGGAACGGTTTTGCCTTGAAAAGCTGAATAAGGCCCCGGCGATTTTTGATTACAAAAAGCTGGAATGGTATAACGGTCAATATATCAGGATGAAGGATAATGAAACCCTTGCCGCCCTTGCTTTGCCCTATGCGGAGGAGGCCGGCCTTTTTGGCCCGGGACGGAAAGCGGGCCCGGAGGAGCGGGCCGCCTTTACCGCGGCCATGGCCCTTGTTAAGGAACGGGTTTCCTTTCTCCGGGAGATACCGGAAAAATTGGACTACCTTTTTGCCGAACCGCCCCCGGCCGGGGCGGAGGAATTTATCCCTAAAAAGCTGGACCTGGCTCAAACCATCCTGCTGCTGCGGATGGGGCGGGCCCTGGTGCCGTCCCTCGCGGAGCTGGAAGACGAAGCGGCGGAGGCCCTTGTCAAAAAAGAGGCCGAGGCGGCGGGGGTAAAACTGGGGGACCTTTTGATGCCCCTCAGGGTGGCGATTACCGGCAGGCGGGTAAGCCCTCCCCTTTTTGGTTCCCTGCGGATTCTGGGAGCCGAAGGGTCCCTCCGGCGGGTGGATCGGAGTTTAGCGGCCTTAAATTCGGCGCAGACAGTTTCTTAGGGCCGCTGCGCCTAAAACATGGCGGATCCCCCCGTCAGGACCCAGCTTGCCAGGATTGCTACGATAAAGGAGCCCGTATAGATCCGTCCAGTTTTGCGGTAAAGATAGGTGGAGAGGAAAAAAAAGGCCGCAAATTGGGGGATGAGGAGGATCATCACCGACATAAAGGGCCCGCCGAAAAGGGACGAAAAAAGCAGATCCGCCCCGGGGCCGAGGCCCAAGAAAAAGGGGATGTATTCAACCAGCACAATGAGGAAGACCCCGCCTAGCATGACAAAAACGCTGTAGCCCCACCAGGCAAGCTGGGTTCCTGCGGGGGACTTTTTTTCCGGCAGCCGCATCTGCCCGTAGAGTTTGACCCCGGCGTTTACCGTAAAAAAGGCGGCGTAGAAGGGCAGGTAAACAAAAAACTGCCCCAGCCGTTCCCCGGTAAAGGGTTTAAAGAAGGGCCAGATAAACCGGAAGTCCAGTTGAAACAGGGCGGTACTGATACATACCAGGACGTACATCATCCCCGTAAGCAAAAACGCCGCCAGGGCCGATTTGCCGGCGACGGACCAGTTAATCCGGCCGGGCCTGTCCTTGTCCGCAAGGCCGAGGTCGTAGAGGTTTATCCCCAGACGTTTTCCCTCGCCCCGCTTATACCAAAAAAAGAGCATGATCAGGGAGAGGAGCATCAAAAAGGTCAGCCAGGTGATAAAGCCGTTGCCGATGGTCATGCGGAAGATATTTTCCGGTACCGGCAAAAGGCCGTGCCCGAGCTGGCAAAGGAAGGGAAAGGTAAGGCCGCTGACCAGGATAGCGATTTGCGCCGTTTGCCGCCGGCTTTTTTTAGGGAGCAGTTTTCGGGGTTCCCGTTCCCCGGCCTGGATGAGGGGGGCGAAAAACTTCAGCCGGGCAAGCAGCAGCAGGGCGGGCAGCATCGAGACCAGGGCCGCAAGCATGCCGGTCAAAACCAGGACTTCCTTGATCATATAAATATGGTCGCTGTCCGCCAGGGGGGTCGGAATTTCCAGGGCATGGGTAAACCAGTACATGGCGGCGCTCAAGGCCCGGCCGTCATGGGTGGCCAGGCGGTGGTTGTTCTGTACCAGCTCCATCCTCCGGGCGCTGCCGTCGGAAAAGGAACCGTAGGTCCGGTTCCACTCTACCGGGCTTGCCTGCCCCATAAAATCCCGGTACCGCAGGGGCGTTTTTTCAAGGCCCGTTACATTCCGCTGATAGTCCCGGAAATAGTCAAATTCATCATACCTGGCCTGGATAAGCAGGACATTGTTAAATTTGATGTTCTCCGCGTCGTAATATTCCGGTACCAGCAATTCCCCGCATTGGAGCACAATAGCCCGGTGATCGGGGAAGGCCGCCCCCACGGTCCAGGAAGACCAGGTCCCCATGGAATGGCCGGTAATGCCGATCCGGCTGGCATCGACAAAATCCAGGGACTGGAGGAAACGGTAGGCGTCTTTGCCACCCATGGAACTGTCCTTAATGCCCCCGGAAATAGACGGGTTAAAAAATTCCAGGGTGCTGAAATTCATCATGGTAAGGAACCGCTCGGGACCGGAGATGGTTTTATTTAAATTACTGAGTTTCCGGCTGGTATAGCCGTGGGCCCGCATTCCAAGGGAGGTTCCGCCGTGGCCGTATTCGTCGATAGAAAGGGCAACAATGCCCCGCCGGGCAAGCTCAATGCTATAGGCGGCGGAGGTTTCCTTGTCATTTTGATAGCCGTGCATAATTAATACCGCCGGGGCGGGCCGCGAAGCGGATACCCCGGCGGGTATATAAAGCTTGTAGGCGATAATGCCTTCGGAAATTTCAAAATACCCGGTACTGACCCGGATGGCGCCAAAGCCGGTTTGTACCCATGAGGCCAGCCCCATGGATAAAGCCAAAACCACGATACAAAGGATAAAAGCAATAAGGGGCTTGCAATGCTTTCCCATAAATACACCCCTGTTCTCAAAATAATTAAGAATATAAATATATCAGGGAACCAAAAAAGAAAATAGACACGTTTTATAGCAAAGGCTGTTAGGAAACCGAAGTTTCCTAACAGCCTAAGGGGGAATTCTCAGGAAGCGCCTGTTCCGGCCCCGGAATTTGCCGCCGCGGTGAGTTTAAAGAGTTTGATCCCCTCGTCAGGGAAATGTTCCTTTACCTCTGCCACTGCCTGCTCAATGCCCTGGGCTTCCTCCTCCTCGCACCATATCACCAGGGCAAAATTTTCCTCCGGCCAGACGGCGTCCCCCATGCGGGGCCCGGCGGAGCCAACCCCGAAAATACTGGGATATTTGGTATAATACTTTCCCACGCCCCGGTCTTTAAGGGCTTCGAGTATATTTTCTTCGACCGAATGATTGGCGATAATTTCAATGCGGATCATAATCCTGCCTCCCCCAATCCGGTACTCCGGGGCTTGGGCTGTCTAGAAAGGTCCCACTGTCCTTGGCCGCGGAGTTCAGAAGCATAGTCCTCCGGGGCTTGTTCCTGGGCGGATTGTTCGGGGGTTTCCGGAACTGGCTGTTCTGGAACTGAAGTTCCTGGAACTGGAGCTCCCGGAACCGCGATTCCCTGGGCGGCCCGGCGGGCCGTTTTCCGGGAAAGCCCCGCGGCAATCCGTTCCCGCCGGGCTTCGGCCCGGGCGGCCCTTTCGTCGGAATGTTTGTTCATAATAGCGTAAACCGTGGGCATCAGGAAGAGGGTCATCAGGGTGCCGAAGGAGAGGCCCCCCAAAACGGTTTTGCCGATGGGGGCCACCATTTCCGAACCTTCCCCGGGGAAAAAGGCCATGGGCACCAGCCCCAGAATGGTGGTCAGGGTGGTCATCAGGATGGGCCTGAGGCGGTTTCCCGCGGCTTCCACGCAGGCGTCGTGGAGGGAGAGCCCCCGTTTGCGGAGCAGGTTGGTGTAATCGACCAGGACAATGCCGTTATTGACGATAACCCCCATCAGGACCAGGAGCCCCACCGCGGTGAGGATGTCAAAGGTGGTGCCGGTGATGAGGTAAATCGCCACAATGCCGATTACCGAAAGGGGAATGGTAAAGATGATGATAAAGGGGTCCCGGAAGGATTCAAAAAGGCTGGCCATGACCCCGAATACCAGGAAGGCCGCCACGATCATGATCAGGACAAAACGGCCCATCATCTTCATCATTTCCGCGTTATCCCCGGCGAATTCGATAAGCACGTCATTTTCCGCGGGAATCTCCGCGGTGATCAGGGTGCGGACCTCATCTTCCAGCACATTGAGTTTGGTTCCCGGCTGGGCCCGGGCAGTGACGTGGATGACCCGGCTCTGATTTTCCCGGTTAATGGTCAAGGGGCCGGTTCCTTCTTTATAGGAAGCAAAACTTGAGAGGGGCACCCGGCCGGCTACCTGGCTGTTTACGAATATGTGATCCAGCGCGGGCCGGGTACTCCGGTCCGCCTCGGCGAGGATTAACACCACATCGTAATCATGGCCGCCGCTTTTGTACCGGGTGGCGGTAATGCCGTCCACCGCCGCCTTAATTTCGTTTCCCACGGTGTAGGTATTGAGCCCCAGGGCGTAGAGCCGGTCCCGGTCAAGTTCAACCTCAATCTGGGGAAGGCCGTCCCGGAGATCCACCCGGGGTTCGGCCGCGGAGGGAACCCGTTCCCGGATCAGGGCCGCAATCCGTTCCGCGATGGCCTTTCCCTTCGCCAAATCGTCGGTCCTGATGATGATGTCTACGGGGTTGCCGGTTCCCATGCCCATGCCGCCGCCGCTGAAATAAATGGAAACCCCGGGGAATTCATTAAAATGGGCCCGCATCTTGGTTTTAATGTCATCGGCGCTGTCGATCCGCTCCGCAAAATCGGGAAGGCTGATCTGCAGGGAACCGGAATTACTGCCCCCGCCTGTGCCCATCATCCCGCCGCCCCCGGCGTTGACAATAAGCCGCTTATAACCCCGGACTTCCCGGATCGCGATAGCCTCAAGTTGCTTTAATACCGCCTCAGTCTCCGGCAGGGGGCTTCCCATGGGCAGGGTTACGTTGATGCTGACCGAATCCGAGGCCATTTCGGGCATAAAGACCCAGCCGATCACGGGGATCATCGCCAGGCTCCCCGCAAAAAGCACTACCAGAAACAGGATAACGATAACCTTATGGTTCAGGACCCTGTGTACCGCCCGGCGGTAGGCGTTTTCCAGGCCGAGGAAAAACCGTTCAAATCCCCGGTCAATAAAGGCCAGGGCCCCCTTGAGGGGTTTTTGTTTGCGGGTAACCAGGGGCAGGTAATGGCTGGACAGGACCGGAACCAGGACGATGGCCACCAGGAGGGAGATCGCCAGGGATATAACCACCGTAAAGGCCAGGCCCGCAAAGAGCTCCCCGGCCATTTCCAACATTCGCTGGAAGGCCACCAGGGGGGCGAAGACGCAGATGGTGGTCAGGGTGGAGGCAGCAATGGCGATGATCATCTCCTGGGTCCCCAGGACCGCCGCGGACTGGAGTTTGGCCCCCTTTTCCCGGTAGCGGTAAATATTTTCCAGGATAACGATGGAGTTATCCACCAGCATCCCGATACCCAGTACCAGCCCCGCCATGGTCATCAGGTTCAGGGTGAGGCCCGCAAAATACATCAGCATCATGGTAACAAATATGGATACCGGAATGCTGATGCCGATGATGATGGTTGGTTTTATGGA
>JAITRD010000301.1 GCA_031288575.1 Treponema sp.
TTTTTTCAGGCCTCCGGGGGCCGTCATACTGGTTCGGGATGGCTTCAGTTTTCATGGGCGGGGGTCTCCATCGTGCATTTATCGTGTATTTATTTTAGACAAAAAAGCATTATTTAGACAATATAGACACCTTGCAATATTACATAACTTATTGTATTATCAGTAATTATTTGCCAGGCAAGGAATTAGAAAGAAGTGTTTCGGCAGACTCATAATCCGTCGGTCCCTGGTTCAAGTCCAGGAAGGCCCAAAAAGGCAGCCCCGAAAGGGGCTGTTGTTGCTTAGTTCCTCCTGGACTTGAAGGGCAATGCCCGCCGACCAAAGGGAGGAAAAGGCGCCAGGGATGGCGCCGTCAGGGCATTGCCCCGGCCCGGAGCGAGGAGGCAGGATGCCGAGAAGCGGAGGGCAAGTCCAGGAAGGCCCAATTTAATTCCTTATAATACAAGGAATTAACAGAAGTTGGCAAATGGATTATAGATGCTTATACTTTAGTGTAGCACTCGCTGTAGCATTAAAGCAGGAGTGTCTAAATGCAGGACGTTACACGCAATTCGTATAGCCTCTACAAGCGGGAAACCGGGTCCCGGACCATCTGGTATGTCCGCTTTTGGGATGATGAAACCCAGTCCTATTCGAGCGGGCGCTCGACCGGTCAAACGGCAAAACCCGCCGCTCACCGGCAGGTGCAAAAATGGCTTGCCGAAGGAATACCGGAACTCAAAAAACGGGATTATAAGACCGCCCAAAACCGGCTTATGGGAGCTATCGCCAAGCACCTGCAAGATGCGGGGGTCATCAAAAAAGGCGAAATTCAGGATGCCGGCGAGATTATCAAACTTTTTTATGCCCAGGTAACGAATACCCAAATGTCCTCCGGGGAAGGCTTTGTTGCCTATCTTTACCGGTTTTGGGATTGGAACGGCGCTTATGTGCAGGGACGGCTTGAACGAGGCAAGACCATCGGCAAACGGTATATGGAGGACTGCCGGAAACGGATCGAATAGGAATACCCCGAGACCAGGTATGGCCCCAGGCGAATGCCCGGAAGGGCTGACGGCACACTGCCGATAGCCAGATACTCAAACATTCACTGACTAACTATTATCTTGAATCAATTGGATTTCCCAATATACTTAAACGGTTCGAGATACTGCACGAGAGGATAGCGGCTATTGAAGATACGAGCCCTTACCGCCGCCCATTGAACCGCCGTGTACCGAACGCACGGCGGTGTGAGAGGACGGCTGCTCAGTTAATGAGCAGCCTCCTACTTGATTGAGAGAGCTTTTATTCGTATAACCTATCCGTACAACTCGTCCAGCCGGATCAGATCCACCGCGTAGATCTGTACCGCTTTTATCAGATCTTCTATGGCGATAGCTTCGTTTGCCTCGTGGGCGGAACCGAATTTTCCCTTTTCCGCTTCATCGGCGGGAGATTTTGCGCCGAAGGGAATAGAACGGGGAAAATACTTTGCGTGGGTTCCGCCCCCGGTGGTAGCGGGAGGCTTCAGTTTGTCACCGAGAAACAGTTTTCCCGTTTCCATAAGGATTTCTACCGGCGGACTGTCGGGCGAATCGTAGCGGGAAGGGCCCAGGCGGATGTTTGCGGCAGTGAACCCCCTTTTTTTCCCCAGGGCTTCCAGCCGGGGAACCAGGGTTGCCGGATCGGTCCGGATGGCCACGCGGGAGTTGAAATTCTGTATCAGCTTTCCATCCTCAAAACTGATAAGACCGCCGATATGGGTGGTTTTTCCCGAAATATCATCTTCGGCGGCGATATCCAGCCCTTCCCCATAATAATCGGAAAAGGCCTCGGCGATAAACTCAACCGCTTCATAAGCCTTGCCGGAGAGGAGTTTTGCATCGGTGATAATCCGGGCAAGCTTCTGGATAGCGTTTACCGATCCTTCAGGCCGCGCCGCGTGGCTCGCTATTCCTCCGGCTTCCACCTTTACCTTCCCGTTTTCCCCGGAAACCTGCACATCCTTTCCGGCAAGGGCCGCTTTTACCCCGGCAAGTTCCGCCTTCAGCACAATAAACGCATAGTCAGGTACGGCGTTCCTCGCCACGCCTCCGTTGAAGTCGAGGATTTCCGAATCCGTCCCGATATCAAAGACCAGATCCGCAGAAAGCCCGCCTTTTTCACCGATGTTGACGGAAAAACCGCCGTCGGCGACGATGGTAAAATCGGGAAGCCGGGTATGGGTTTGGAGGTAATGTTTGACGTCTTCCATGCCGCTTTCCTCATTGGCGCCCCAGATAACCCGGACCGTGTGATTTAGTTTTGTATTCAGTTCCTTAAGGGCGCGCAGGCTGTAAAGCGCCGCCACCGACGGCCCTTTATCATCCCCGGAACCCCGGCCGACAATATGACCGTCCACAACCTGGGCCTTGTAGGGTTCATAAGTCCAGCCCCTCCCTTCAGGAACCACGTCAACATGGCTGATAATGGCCAGTTCTTTTTCCGCATTACCCTTTAGTATAAAACTCAGGGAAAAGTAGCCGTCATTTTCGGTTTCAAAACCGTAGCGTTTCCCAAGTTCCAAACCCTGGTCAATTACCGCGGCGGGACCGGGGCCAAAGGGCCGGTCAAGTGCCGGAGCCTCCCTTACGCTGGGGATGTTAACCAGTCCTATCACATCGGAGACAAGCTCTTCCCGGTGCGACTCTGTCCAGGCCGCCAGTTTTTTGAGGAATTCTCCCCCGGTCCCGTTTGCCATGCAATCACTCCTTTATTCATATTAAACACATATGAATTATAAGAATACCATAGCAAAACCGGTACGTTTTGTCAAGCCGGAATCAAATTTTTTGTGAAAAAAGCGCTATTTAATATACCGGATTTTGAAACCGGTTCAAAGCATAAAAACTTCAAAAAAAATCGAAAAACCTGTTGACAAGTAAAAACCAGCATGATAAAAGGAAAATCATGGATTCCTATAAAACACGTAGGATTAATATATTAATCCGAATTTTACCGGACTGGCATAAAAAAGAGCCGGTTCAAAAATTCGACTGGTTTTGGACCCGCCCCAAGGAGTAACGAAGATGAATTTGAATTTGAAAAAGCCGCCCTCCGGCTTGCCCCTGACGGTGCTGAATCCCGGGAAGATCCTGGTATGCGGATTTCTGCTTGTCCTGGCCGCTTGCGGAAACAGGGGCACCGCAAAGACGCCGCCGATTGACCAGGCGCCCCAGTCTGTCGAAGGCAGAATCCATATTGGAACACCGGAAAATGTCGGCCCCCGGCCTTACAGTGAGGCGACGATCAACCACGGTATGGGTTCGCCCTGGGACAGTCTGAACCCCTACGAGTCGGGAACCATGTATGGCCAATGGATTATTGATAAGATATTTGATCGCCTGGCGGTAACCAGCGCCGGGGGTCTTATCATAAAACCCCGGGCCGCCGATTCCTGGGAAAACGCCGATGGGGGAAAGGCTATCATCTTTCACCTGAACAAAAATTCCAAATGGCACGATGGCGTTCCGGCCACCGCCCGTGACTGGGTATTTACGGTGAATCTGATCACCCACCCGGACACGCTCCTTGCACGGGGTAGTTTTTTTAATTTCCTGGAAGGTACCGATGAAAAGGGAAAAGCCCTTTCGCCGGGTTCTCCCAAGGCGGAAGCCCTGGACGACTATACCCTTAAACTGACCCTTAAGACGATCACTATACCGGAAAATTTCCTCATAACCAACCGTTATTTCGTTGCCCTTCCGGAACACCTATTGAAAGATGTAAAACCTGCTGAACTGCGCTCTGTGGAATTTTGGAAAAACCCTGTCGGCTCTGGCCCCTGTATCTTTGAATTCGAGCTTGTAGGCAGCCAGATAATACTCAAGGCCAACCGGGATTACCATTTGGGCTCCCCCGGTTTTGGAACCCTTATTTCGACGGTTATGTCTAACAGAAATTCTGTCCCCTCTTTCATAGCCGGAGATGTTGATATATTTGGTTTTAGTAATATGATCAGTGCGGATGACAGACAGGTACTTGAACAGTCTGGCTTTATAGTTATCGATGCCCTGGCCAAGACCAGTTTTTCCGAAATCGCCCTGAACAATAAAACGATCCCCAGCCCGGATGTCCGTCTTGCCCTGCACTATGCCTTGGATAAGCATGTCCTTTCCCAAATGCGTACCCAGGGCTTTGGTGTGCCAACGGTGTCGAGCGTTATGCCGGGGAGCGAGTACTACAACAGGGATCTTAAAATTGAACGGGATGTGGAGAAGGCCAAAGAACTCCTCAAGAAAGGAGGTTATGACGGCAGGGTCTATACCTTTGCCACCGATCAGGGGAGGGCGGAAATCGCCGCGGTGGTTCAGCAACAATGGGCGGAGACAGGCTTCAAAGTAGAGATATTCATGACCGACGCCGCTACCATGCTGGCGGGGCTCAGGGACGGAAAATTCGACATTGGCAATCCCGGACATTCGGCCACCGCCGATCCTCTGTGGTACCTGAGCCAGATAAGCTCTACCAGTTCCAATTATACCCATCCAAGTGACACGAAATTCGATACCCTGGCCGAGGCAATCCAGAACGAGCTGGACCCGGAGAATCGTAAAAAACTCATCTGGGAATTCCAGGCATACGTGGCGGAACAGACCCCCTGGATTCCCCTCTGGCACCAGGGGCCGCAACTTGCTATTTCCAAAACTGTCCAGAACATTGATTACAATGCCGGGCAGATGATGAGCGATAATACCTGGGAATGGTACAAGCCGTAACAGGAACCGTAAGGCCGGCCTAAGCGCCGTTTATTGCTGTCGGAAATCTCCGGTTTTCGACAGGTTTTACCGGAAGAAGAAGGAGA
>JAITRD010000094.1 GCA_031288575.1 Treponema sp.
TGCGAAGCCCAGGTGCGGCCCCGTTCGGGGCTGGCCGCCTCCCGGGGAGTTACGGTGCTCAATTCCCCGGGGACCATCGATTCCGACTACCGGGGAGAGATTAAGGTTGTTCTTATCAACCTGGGGGCCGAACCGTTTACGGTTAGGCACGGGGACCGGATCGCCCAACTGGTTTTTTCTCCTGTCTTTCACGCGGTCCTTGAACCCGTGCCGGGTTTGGACGAAACCCCGCGGGGTTCCGGCGGTTTTGGTTCCACCGGGCGTTAACCGGATTCTCCGGAAGGTTCATCGGAGGTATACGTGGAAAATTCACGTTCTGTTTCCTGGACCTTGTTCCGCTACATCGTTACCGAAGCCCTGTTTTCTTTTTTTGTTTCTTTTCTCTTTTTTTTCATTATTTTTTTTGTGAACCAGCTTCTCCTCCTGGCCCAGGAAATTCTTACCAAGCGGGTACCCGTCGGGGAAGTCGCCCTGCTGGTTTTTTTTGCCCTCCCCTCGGTGGTCGCCCTTTCGGCTCCCTTCGCGTCCATGGTGGGCCTCCTTATGACCGTGGGCCGCATGACCAGCGACAACGAGATCCTGGTTATGCTGAGTTCCGGGCTCTCCTACCGGATCATCTTTCTGCCCGCCATAGCCGTGGGCATATTTATTTCCCTGCTCTCTTTTTTGGCAAACGATGTACTCCTCCCCTTGGGGACCATACAGTTTAACAGGCTATACCGCCGTATTGTGTTTTCTACCCCCGCGCTGGAACTGGAGGCCAATTCGGTTAAACGTTTTAAGGAAACGATCATTGTCACCGGGGATGTATCGGGGAATACCATTAAAAATGTGCTGATCCTGGACCGCACCGGCGGCGGCGAGCGGCGGATAATCCTGGCGAAAAACGCCGAACTCCGGGACCGGGGGAAGGACGGCCTCAGCCTGGATTTGGACGCCGCCTTTATTCAATCCTCCAAGGAGAAGGCCCGGCTTGATTACGATTACGCATCCACTTCCTTTCTCCGCTATTGGGTCCCCCAGGAAGATCTTATCCAGGCGGTGTCGTCAATTACCCCCCGGGAAATGAGTTCTACCGATGTGCTAAAGGAGATACGAAAAAAAGCGGCCGCCCTTAATATCCTCCTGGAGGAGCGGCTTAACAGGATCAGCGCCTATGCCATGAAGTACGAACAGAGCCTGCGGCAGGGACCCGATCATGAAAGCTGGAATCGCCGCGCCTCTCAAATCGCGGAACTACAGCGGGAGATCCTTACCTACCAGTCCATGAGGAGGGATCGTTCCCTGTTCTACTATCTGCTGGAATACTACAAGAAATTTTCCATTCCCCTGGGGGCCTTTTCCTTCGTGTTCCTTTCGGTGGCCCTGGGTTTGCTGGCAAAAAAAAGCGGCCAGACCGTGGGCTTTATCATCGGTCTTATTATCGCTGTTTTCTATTGGGCCCTGCTTTTGGGAGGACAGACCATGGGGATTAGAATGGGATTTTCCCCGTTCTGGTCCATGTGGACCCCCAACATCCTTGCCATGGCCGTGGGGCTTGTCCTCTGCGCCGTCAGGATTCGAAAATGATCCTGGACCGTTATTTAATCAAACAGTTTTTCCCCATTTTTATTGTCGCCTCCGCCATGTTTATCCTCCTCCTGGCCCTTATCGATCTTTTTGCCAATATTTTCCGTTACCTTAGCTACCAGGTGCCGGTAAGGGAGATCCTCAGGATAAGTCTTTTTTATCTGCCCAAATGTTTTTCCTATGCCCTGCCAATTTCCCTCCTCTTTGCCAGCGCGTATACCCTGGGGGATCTTTACGCCAGGAACGAGCTGACCTCTATTTTTTCTTCCGGCATCCCCTTTTGGCGTTTCAGCCTGCCCCTGGTGATCATCGGGATTCTCGCCTCGGTTTTTGCCTTTTGTTTTGAGGATACCGTCGTCATCCCGGCATTACGGATTAAAAATTCCCTTTCCCGCCAGTACCTGCGGCAGGAACGAAAGGAAAGCAATTCCGATGTGGTGATCAAAACCAGGGGAGGGGATCTGATCTATTCGGTGGACTACTTTGATTTTAACGGCCTGATACTCAACGGCCTGAGCATCGTGGAACAGGATAAGGGCGGCGGCTTTGTTTCCCTTGTCCGTTCCCCCCGGGCCGTCTGGACCGGCGATTACTGGCTCCTCTCCGATGCGCTGATATACCGCTGGGAAGGAGAATTACTGCGGGTCCGGCCCCTGGAGGAAACCCAGGCCTACCGGGAACATCCCGATACCTTCCGCCGTAACGCGGTGGAGGTGGAGGACCTTGGCGCCTGGGACGCCCGGCTTCTCGTGGAGGACCTGAAGACCGCCGGACTCCCCTTTATCCGGGCCCTGTCGGATTACTATCACCGTTTTTCTTTTTCCGCCGTAAGTCTGGTAGTAATAGTGCTTTCCATCTCCATGGGGGGCCGTTTCAGGAAAAACATCCTCCTGATGAGTCTTTTGGCAAGCCTCTCCGTGGCGGTGGTGTTTTACGTCATGGAGATGATCACCATGATGATGGCCCGGCTGGGCTATATTCCCCCCCTGGCCGGGGCCTGGTTTCCGGTGGGGACCTTTATTGCTGTCGGGGCTTTGCTGCTGGGCAGCGCGAAAACCTGAGAGGCGGGTCCCGCCTGTTTTCACGCGATAAGCCCGATACCGGGTTTAGAATGGGCGCATCCGGCGCTTCTAACCAAAGGTTCGCGCGCCGGACCGGGCTTTCCGGGGCTCCGCTAAGGCAACTACCGTTGCCACGCTCCGGCCCCGGCGCTACGCGCCGTGGCTGCTACCCCTCCAATCCCTTGCGCGGTTTTGGCTGGTGGAAACCTCTTTAACAAAATTCGAAGTTCAGTCTAAGAATCCGGCAATTTCGCAGCCGCGAGATGAGAAATAGTAAGACCTGTAGGACAACCAGCCGGCTTATCTCACAAGTCTATTTTTCCCAGGATTTTAAATTTGTTGTTTACATAGCAAGGAACTAAGCCCTAGGCCATGTTAGTTCCTTGCGGGTCCTGCCGCTTGACAGGTGGTTAATCGTTGCTTGGTATCTCGCATTTAACGGCGCTTTCGTCCCATTTGACAATTGTTTGTCCTGTGGGCGCATGCCATCTGGCCTCACCACCCTTGCCGATTGCTGTTATGTGCAGTACGCCCGTACTCCATTATTTTATTCTTCATTTTATATCTTTTAATATTTCCTTAATAAATGGCGGAATTTCCATTTCTATTAAACTGTCATTTTTATATTCTGTCCTATCATCTTCTATATATGTTACAATATATTTTGGTTCTCTCGTCGCTGTTTTATAAAATCTTTTTAATACTATGCTTTTATCGTCATATATTTTTATTGATAATTGATTGCTTAATTCTTTTTCTATTCTTTGTCTTTTTTCCTATCATGTTCCTTTATTTTTATTTATTTTTGCAATATTTGTTCATTTTCATAAATTATATTATATAACAGTCAGCCCAGTAAGGACAATTTATTGGGGCGTAGCCCCTTTGGTTTAATACCCCGCAGCTTGCTGCGGCTGTAAAAGGACATGATGATGAAAGTATTAATCGTTACAAGAAGTATTCTAATTTTTGGAGCAAAAATTTTATTATTTTTAAAATATCCATGCAATTTTCCATAGTTCCATTATATATATTTATATAATTTTGTCAAGTATTCGCATTGCCTCATAAAAATTCTAACCGAAAGAGGGTCATGCCTCATTATAAAAATCTAACCCAAATTATACCGGTTCTTACCGACAGGAAATGGTCGGAGGAGCCACATGGGGTTAGATATGAACACCAGACG
>JAITRD010000192.1 GCA_031288575.1 Treponema sp.
CGGCCGTTCATCGGATGCCAATCTGCCCATCGTCATCGTGGAGGACAAGGAGCATACCGGGGGGCTCTACCTGGGGATCATCTGGAGCGGCGACTGGTATATGACTTTTTTCAAACGCAAAAACGGCGACTATCATATTGCCGGGGGCATGACCTTCCTGGACCTGCTCCTGGAACCGGGGGAGACCGTGTCCCTGCCCAAGATCCTGGCGGGGGCCTATGCCGGCGATTTTGACGCGGGCTGCAACGCGGTGCGCCGGTACATCTACGATACCTGCATCTGCCGGTTCCCCGAGGATCAGCGGATTCCCCCGGTGTCCTTTGACCACTGGTTTACCTATGCCGCCAATATCAACGAGGAACTCATGATGCATCTGGCTGGCGGAGTTGAAGGCCTTGGGGTGGAGTATTTTGTCATGGATGCCGGCTGGTACTACAACGAGTCAAAGGACGTCTTTGATTTTCAGATGGGAACGGGAAACTATACCCGGGTGGATGAAAAGAAATTCCCCCGGGGCTTAAAGCCCCTCTATGATCACGTGAAGGCAAGGGGCTTTAAGGGCGGCCTCTGGTTTGAGCCGGAACGTTCAGGCCCCAATTCCATCATAGCCCGGGAATTCCCGGAGGCGATGCTGAAAACGGATCGGGGGGGCGATCATATTCATGCCTCCCACTATTACCTGGTGGATCTGGGCAATCCCCGGGTGGTGGCGTATACCAAAAACTATCTCAAGCATTATTTTGAGGAACTGGGCCTCCGGTGGATCCGCTGGGACTTCAACATCAACCCCCGCCACTACTGGGCCGAAGCCGACCGGCCCGGACGCCGGGGGGAACGGGAGCTTGCCCATATCCACGCCCTCTACGATCTCCTGGAGTGGGTGAACCGGGAATATCCCCAGGTGCTCATCGAGGGCTGCGCATCCGGGGGCAACCGCATTGACCTGGGGACCCTGCGGCACTCTCCGGTATTCTGGTGCAGCGATCAGGCCCATAACTCCCACATAGACCGCTGGCAGCTTGCCGCGGGGAACCGTATCCTCCCGGGGATAGTCCTCAACCGGTCCCTGACTCCCCTGCTGCCCCAGGGGGAGGACATTCCGGAT
The DNA here is from genome assembly GCA_031288575.1 of Treponema sp. Taxonomy (GTDB): domain Bacteria; phylum Spirochaetota; class Spirochaetia; order Treponematales; family Breznakiellaceae; genus JAITRD01. The sequence goes on from JAITRD010000192.1 coordinate 1,106, forward strand.
CTCTACTTTCAGGAACACTTTGGCGGGAGTTTTGCCATCAACGATCCGGTACACTGCTGGTCAGAGGAAACCCGCCGGCGCTGTGTGAATCATATTGAGGTGTATAAGAAGCTGCGGGAATTCATCTGCCGGGATTACTACCGGCTGCTCACCCTGCCTGCGAAAATTGAAGACCCCTCCGCGTGGGAGTTTATTAACCCGGAAACCCAGAGGGGTTTTTTCCAGATCTTCCGTACCGAGGGGGAAGAAACCCTCAGGGTATCTCTCAAGGGGTTGACCGGCGTTGCTTACACATTGATCGATCCCTATACGGGCCAAAGGGACACTAAGAGCGGGGCGTCGCTCAAGGCGGGGCTTGAATTCCGCCTCGGCCCTTATTCATCGGTAGTCCGGCTGTTTGAACCGGATGCCGTGTCCGGCCCGGGTCTTAAAACGTAGCAATACCCCTGGCGCCCATCCGGCTTATCGATTGGAAGACGGGGGGCCGTGCCCCGAGGCTCCCCAGCGTTTAATCCAACAGTAACGCTGCGTCATCATAATCCGCCGCTGTCACGGGGATCGTTTCCTGAAAAAGAGCGTTTCCGTATAAAAATCGTTGACATAAACTAAGAATTATATTATTATAATAAAGGAGAAGTTATGGAAGACAAGAAAAAGACCCTTTATATAGAGACGACTATCCCGAGCTATGCTACTTCCCGAGAGAGTTCTAACCTTATTATAGCCGCCCGTCAACTGCTTACTAAGAGATTTTGGGAGGAAGAACGTGAAAAATATGAACTTTATACAAGCCAGTATGTGATTGAAGAATGTGAACTCGGAGATCCGGATGCCGCAAAAAGACGGCTCGATTTTATTTCAGGAATTACTGTTTTGCCTAAAACCAAAGAGATTGCTAATCTTGCTAAAATTTATTTGAATCTCCTGCAAATAACAGAGAGAGCAAAAACGGATTGTTTTCATTTAGCAACTTGTGTAATTTCTGAAATCGATTATTTGCTTAGTTGGAATTGCACACATTTAGGATTTGGTTCTTATATAAAAGTGTTAGAATATAATACCAAACATGAGTTATGGTCCCCATTATTAATAACACCGGATTATTTATTTGACCTTACAAATGAGGAGGAAGATTAATATGAAAGGGAAAGGCTTTTATGACCCAATACTAGCTGAAGTCAGACAAAATAGAGAAAAACTTTTAGAAATGTATGGTGGCATTGACGGATTACATAAACACATGGATGAAGAACGTCCTAGGCTTGAAAAAGAGGGATGGAGATTCTTAACAGAGGAAGAAATGACTCTTTTAAAGAATCGACACAATAAAGAAGAAATAAAAAGCTGAATATCATTCCGGTCGCGGTCATCAAACATGGTAATTCCGGCATCACTGAGCTACACAGTACAGTAATTTGGTTCCTCTTTCCCCAAACAGAGGGAGTAAGGCGATTCAGTGCCGGCCGTGCCCAGAGGCTTCCCGGCGTTTAATCCAACAGTAACGCTGCGTCATCATAATAGGAGAAATTATCAAGCATGCAGCTAAAGACAAGCTGGGGTATGAACTTCCGGGAGCAGTCCTCTTTCTTACAGATCCCCGTAAGATACTCACAGGTCATCATGACGCTCTCCCTCCCGAATTCCGCCTGATTCTGAAACAGGGTAGCGGTCAAACTGTGGGAACGCAGTTTTTCATTCAATTTTGGGTAGAGATCATGTCCGATTATGACAACATCGTGATCCCCGGGATGTTTATCAAACCAGTTGCAGACGCCGAGGGCGTTGTAGGAGCTTACATAGATGCCGTCTATGTCCGGGTGAAGCCGCATCAGGGCTCCGGTCTGTCTATACGCCGTCTTATGGTCTTCATGGGTTTCGTAAATTTTTATAACCTCAAGATTGTATTTTGCCGCGTCCGCATAAAACCCTTCAATACATTCCCTGTGTACCAGCATGTTTTTATCCCCCGGGAAGAGGGCTATTTTTTTCTTTCGTGTTTTGCCGGGAATTACCATCCCGAGAAATTCGGCGGCCATTTTCCCGGCCACATAGGTGTTCATCCGCACGCCTCCGATAAGACCGGGCACATCTTCCGCTCCGAATATGGTATTGTACATGATGGGAATCCCCGCGGCGCCGATACGTTCCAGTTCGCTCCGGTATACGTTAAACTGATGACTGCAGGTTAAGACCAGGGCGTTGATCTTCTCTTTCCGGATTTGCCTGAGAATCCTGCGCAGGTCTTCCGGCGTTTCCAGGGAAGGATAGGGGTACTCGAGAATATGGCATTTGCTGTCCTTGAGTTCCAGGGCCGCCTTGCGTATGCCCCCGGCGACGTAATAGTAAAATTCCCTGGGCTCCACCGGGAACACCGCGGCAATCCGTAGTTCCTTGCGGACCAGAGCCCGGGCGGTCTCATTGGGGGTATAGTTCATCCGCAGGGCGGTTTCCTGGATCAAAAGCCGGGTTTTTTCACTTATCTGGGACTTGCCGGTCAAGGCCTTTGATACGGTATTCGCGCTGATACCCAGGTGTTTGGCGATGTCTTTTATGGTTGTACGCATGATCCCCTATTATA